>NZ_JBEYUV010000026.1:0-89456 GCF_040643685.1 Nocardioides sp. NPDC047086 | reverse complement strand
TCCGCTGGGGGGGGGTGTGGTCGGGCTCCCCCCACCTGCTCCAAACCCCCTAACCCGTCGGGGGGGGGGGGGGGGCGGGGGGGGGGGGGGGGGCGCCCCCCCCCCCCCCCCTTCTCGGCTCCCGGTGTGGAGAAGCCGATCGCCGAGGTCAGAGCGGAGATAGAGGACCGATCGGCCGTGGCGGGCCGAGGTCAGCAGCCCGGCCGCGCGCATCGCCCGCAGGTGCTGGTTGACGGCGGTGGGGGGTCACCCCGAGGCGTACGGCCAGCTCGGTCGAGGAGGCCGGGGCCTCCAGCAGGTGGAGGAGCCCGGAGCGGGTCTCGCCGATGAGGTCGCTCAGCGCCCGCGGTGCGTGCGGCCGGTCGCTGGTCCAGAGAGTGCCGAGGCCACGCGCCGGGTAGAACATGACCGGCGGCTCCGCGGGCGAGATCGGCGTCGACGGGTTGCGGGTGAACAGGGCGGGCACGAGGGTGAGCCCGTCGCCCGCGGTCGTACGCCGGTAGTCGACCTTCGACGTGGTGAGCCGGATCGCGAGGACGTCGTCGGCGAGGGTGACCCGCGGCGCAGCACGGCCTGCGGGCGTCCGTCCAGGACGGCCGGCGGGCCGGTCTCGAAGTGGACGGCGGCGAGGTCGGCGCGGACACGGTCCGGCGGGGTCGCGGCGACCACCTCGAGCTCGTCCTCGAGCCGGGCCAGCGGGGTGCGCGGGCGCGGGTTGAGGAAGTCCGGCGTCCAGAGTCGCCCGTTAGTAAGGGCCAGCAGCGTCTCGCGATCCAGGTCCGCGGCGCCGACCTGGCGGAGCCAGGGCAGGTGGAGCGGGAACCGGCCGGGGTCGCGCAGCGCGCGCAGCGAGAGGGTGAGCTCGTTGAGCGGCGAGATGGCGAACCGGACCTCGCTCAGGTCGGGACCGGCCAGCTCGTACCTGATCATGAAGCAATACGCTACATCGTTAGCGCGCGCGGGCGGGGGGTGCGACAACTGGGCCCATGATCCGACCTCCCAGCGACCCGGTCGAGCGCCCGCTCGTCGGTGCTGTCGCGGCCCTCTCGCTCGCCCGTGGCATGTTCTTCGCGGTCAGCGCGCTCTACTTCACCCGCACGGTAGGCCTCTCCGCGGTGACCGTCGGCATCGGGCTGACCGTCGCCGGGGGAGTCGGTGTCGTGGCGACGTACGCAGGCGGGCGGCTCAGCGACCGATGGGGCGCCGACCGGGTGCAGCTGTGGGCGATGGCGAGCTACGGCATCGCCCTGCTGGCCTACGCCCTGGCCCGCGACGTGGTCGCGTTCGTGCTGGTCGCGACGTGGGTCTCGGCCTCGCGAGGCTTCCAGTCGAGCGCTCAGTCGACGCTCGTCGCGCGCTGGTTCGACGGCCCCGACCGGGTCGCCGTACGTGCCCGGCTGCGTGTGGTCATGAACGTGATGATCGGCGTCGGGACCGGCCTCGCGGCCGGTGCGCTGGCGGTGGACACCGGGGCCGCGTATCGCACCACGATGGTGCTCGTCGGGGTGCTCACCACGCTCGCGGCGGTCCCGCTCGTCGGGCTCAGGCGAAGGGTCGCCGGCCTGGCCGCGTGCATGGATGCCGGTGCCGGGAGGACGGTGGCCGCCGGGCCCTCACCGCTGCGCGACCGCACCTATGTGACCGCGACGGTGCTCAGCGGGGTGATGGCGATCCACTTCGGGGTGACGTCGATCGGGGTGCCGCTGTGGGTCGCCGACCACACCGGCGCACCGACGGTCCTGGTCTCGCTGCTGCTGGTGGTGAACACCGTCTACGTCGCGCTCTTCCAGGTGCGGGCCTCGCGCGGCACCCACGACATCGCCACGGCGGGCAGAGCGGTGCGAGGCGCCGGGTTCCTGCTGCTCGCCGCCTGCCTCCTCTTCGCCGCGGCGGCGTACGTCGGTCCGGCGGTCGCCACCTGCGTGCTCCTGCTCGCCGCGGTGGCCGCCTCGGCGGCCGAGACGCGCGGGGATGCGGGCAGCTGGGGACTGGCCTTCGAGCTCGCCGACCAGGAGCGGGCGGGTGCCTACCAGGGCGTGAGTCAGATGGGCTACGCGCTGGCCCACATGCTCGCGCCCCTGGTGGTGACCGCCACCGCGATCGACCACGGCACCGGCGGCTGGACGGTGCTGGGCGCGCTCTTCGCCGTCACCGGCATCCTCACCGCGGTGCTCGCCCGGCACGCGGCCGCGGCGCGCGCCCAGGCTGAGCCTCAGCGCAGCGAGTACGTCGCCAGCGAGACGCCGGTGTAGTGCACGATGAAGGCGAGGATCGTGAAGGTGTGGAAGACCTCGTGGAAGCCGAACCACTGCGGCCACGGGTTGGGCCGCTTGAAGCCGTAGATGACGCCGCCGGCGGTGTAGAGCGCGCCACCGACGCAGATCAGCGTGAAGGTGGCGATCCCGATGCCGAGGCCCAGGGCGACCGCGCCGGAGAAGAAGGACGGGATGAAGAAGATCGCCGCCCAGCCGAGGGCGATGTAGTTCGGGACGTACAGCCAGCGCGGTGCCTCGGGCCAGAACACCCGGAAGAAGACGCCCAGGATGGCGCCGGTCCAGACCACCGAGAGCAGCACGACCTGGGTGACGCCGTCGAGGAGCAGCAGCGAGAAGGGGGTGTAGGAGCCCGCGATCATCAGCATGATGTTGGCGTGGTCCCAGCGCTTCAAGATCGTGTGGGCGCGGGGATTCCACTTACCCATCGCGTTGCCGCGGTGGTAGACCGCGGAGACCGTGAAGAGCAGCAGCGCGGCCATCGTGAACACCGCGGCGCCGATCCGTGGCGCGCCCGCGGGGGCGAGCACGATCAGCACGATCCCGGCGGCGAGGGTGAGCGGGGCGCTGGCCAGGTGGATCCAGCCGCGCAGCTTCGGGAGGGCCTCGTGAACGGTCGAGGAGACCGAGTCGGTGATGTTGCCGACCTTGAGGCGCATCGCGTCTGTCATCTCACTCATGACGGCTAAGAGTATCGGCACACCCTGAAGATCAGGTGAATCCTGTCCCGCTGGGTGATGTCGCCGCGCCGCCGATACCCTTCTCCTCGTGGCAGACTGGAAGGAAGGCGTACGTCGGGTTCTCTACCCAGCCTACGAGGCGCGGATGCTCCGCAAGCTCGACACCTCCAAGCTGCCCAAGCACGTCGGGGTGATGCTCGACGGCAACCGCCGCTGGGCCAAAGAGGTCGGCCAGTCGACCGCCCACGGCCACCGGGCCGGCGCCGCCAACATCGAGCCGCTGCTCACTTGGTGCGACGAGATCGGCATCGAGGTGGTCACCCTGTGGCTGCTCTCCACCGACAACCTCAACCGCCCCGCCGACGAGCTGGCACCGCTCCTCGAGATCATCGCCGACGCGGTCGACTCGCTGGCCGACGTACGCCGCTGGCGGCTGCACCCGGTCGGCGCGCTCGACCTCCTGCCCGACTGGCTGTCCCAGCGCCTCAAGGCCGCCGAGGAGGCGACCCGCGACGTCGACGGGATGCTGGTCAACGTCGCGGTCGGCTACGGCGGCCGCCGCGAGATCGCCGATGCCGTACGCGCCCTGCTCAACGAGCACGCCACCCGCGGCACCTCGCTGGAGGAGCTCGCCCAGATCATCGACGTCGAGCACATCGCCGACCACCTCTACACCAAGGGCCAGCCCGACCCCGACCTGGTGATCCGTACGTCGGGGGAGCAGCGCCTGGGCGGGTTCCTGCTGTGGCAGAGCGCGAAGTCGGAGTTCTACTTCTGCGAGGCCTACTGGCCCGACTTCCGGCGCACCGACTTCCTGCGTGCCCTGCGGGCCTACGCCCACCGGGAGCGTCGCCTCGGCAGGTGACCGCTGGCCGGAACATTCGGCCCTGTCACCAGGTGTTCACAAAGAAAAATGCCTCGTGTTGCCGCGGACTGTTGGTCCGGCGTCGTAGCGTTGTACCAACGGCGGGGAACAAATTCCCGTCGCACCTGGAGGCCCGTTACGTGAGTAGTCACGAACCGAACCTGCGTCAGGATCTCATCGATCCTGATGGGTGTGAGGCGGTCGGCACCCCGACTGACGGTCCACCGTCCGGTCCATCTGATCAATGATGAAATGGCCGGACTCATGGGTGTATGAGCCGGTCGCGAGAGGTGATCCGCGTGGCCAACCGAACCACGAACGAGCATGTCACCGAGGCCGATTCGTCGGCCGCTCCGACACCGGCGTCGGGGTCTTCCCCCTCGGGCACTGCCCCGTCCGAGAGCGAGTCGCCTTCAGTGCGTACGTTCGTTCTCGACACCAGCGTCCTGCTCTCGGACCCGAAGGCCATGACGCGCTTCGCCGAGCACGAGGTCGTGCTCCCGGTGGTGGTCATCACCGAGCTCGAGGGAAAGCGGCACCACCCGGAGCTGGGCTACTTCGCCCGCGCCGCACTCCGGCAGCTCGACGGGCTGCGGATCACCCACGGTCGCCTGGACACCGCGGTCCCGGTCGGCGAGGACGGCGGCACCATCCGTGTCGAGCTCAACCACACCGACCCGTCCTCGCTGCCGAGCGGCTTCCGGCTCGGGGACAACGACACCCGGATCCTCGCGGTCGCGCGCAACCTGAAGGGCGACGGGCTCGACGTCACCCTGGTCTCCAAGGACCTGCCGATGCGGATCAAGGCGTCCGCGGTCGGGCTCAAGGCCGAGGACTACCGCGGTGAGCGGATCAACGACTCCGACCCGGGCTACTCCGGCATGGCCGAGCTGGACGTCGCCGCAGCGGCGCTCGACGAGCTCTACGACGATGGCGTCCTGGACCTCGACGAGGCTCGCGACCTGCCCTGTCACACCGGCCTGGTGCTGATGTCGGACCGCGGCACCGCGCTGGGTCGGGTCGGCCCCGACAAGCAGGTCCACCTGGTCCGCGGTGACCGGGAGGTCTTCGGGATCCACGGCCGCTCCGCGGAGCAGCGGATCGCGCTGGAGATGCTGCTCGACCCCGAGGTCGGCATCGTCTCCCTCGGTGGCCGGGCCGGCACCGGGAAGTCCGCGCTGGCGCTGTGCGCCGGGCTGGA
The DNA here is from genome assembly GCF_040643685.1 of Nocardioides sp. NPDC047086. Taxonomy (NCBI): domain Bacteria; kingdom Bacillati; phylum Actinomycetota; class Actinomycetes; order Propionibacteriales; family Nocardioidaceae; genus Nocardioides; species Nocardioides sp. NPDC047086. Next base: position 84,437 of record NZ_JBEYUV010000026.1, on the reverse strand, counting down.
GGCGGTCATGGAGCGCAACCAGCACAAGAAGGTGCTCATCTTCCGCCCGCTCTTCGCCGTCGGCGGCCAGGAGCTCGGCTATCTGCCCGGCACCGAGGGCGAGAAGATGTCGCCGTGGGGCCAGGCGGTCTTCGACACCCTCTCCGCGGTGACCACGCAGGACGTGATCGACGAGATCATCGACCGGGGCATGCTGGAGGTGCTGCCGCTGACCCACATCCGCGGCCGGTCGCTGCACGATTCGTTCGTGATCGTCGACGAGGCGCAGTCGCTGGAGCGCAACGTGCTGCTGACGGTGCTGTCCCGCATCGGCGCCAACTCGAAGGTCGTGCTCACCCACGACGTCGCCCAGCGCGACAACCTCCGGGTCGGACGTCACGACGGCGTGGTCGCGGTGATCGAGAAGCTGAAGGGCCACCCGCTCTTCTCCCACGTCACCCTGACCCGCTCCGAGCGCTCGCCGATCGCCGCACTGGTCACCGAGATGCTGGAGAACGTGGTCCCGTGACGCCGTAATCATTGTCACGTCAACGGCCCCAGACCGGTAAGGTCTGGGGCCGTTGTGGTTTCTGTGACTCGTGTTACGGAAGTGATGCTCAGGACGGTCATTTCTGACCTACAAACGGTGCGTCCGGTTTGATACAGGGTTGGTGCTCATGCATTGTTTGCGGGTCTGTAATGCCTCAGCCCCCGAATGAGAGCCCGTGACCAAGCCTGTTCATCGTGCCCCGCGACATCGCGGTGCACCAGCGAATCCGCTTGTCGACGTTCCGCACAAGGCTGCGCGTACGACCGCCAAGACAACCCTCCTCCTCTCCGTGCTCGCCCTCGGCGGGACCGGCGCCGCAGTCGCAGGCGGGGTGGCCTACACCGGCCCCGCCACCGACGACCCGACGCTCAGCGCGGGTGAGGCGGCAGCCGCCGACATCCCCGAGCTGACCGACGCCCAGCGTGCCGCCATCGAGGCCGAGTCCGCCGCCCGCGGCGGCGAGACCTCTCTGTCGCGTTCGGCCGGTGACCGCCGCGAGGTCGCGGACCCCGGCAAGCAGGCCGCCCTGTCGGCCGGCGAGGACGTCCGCGCCATCGCCGGCGTCGAAGAGATCGAGATCGATCTGCGCAACCCCAAGGACATCGCCAAGTCGATGCTGGGTGACTTCGGCTGGGGCCTGGACCAGTTCTCCTGCCTCGAGCCGCTGTGGGAGAAGGAGTCGGGCTGGAACACCACCGCCGCTAACCCCTCCTCCAGCGCCTACGGCATCCCGCAGGCCCTCCCCGGCTCCAAGATGGCCTCCGCCGGCGAGGACTGGGAGACCAACCCCGCCACCCAGATCGAGTGGGGCCTGGGCTACATCAACGACCGCTACGGTTCCCCTTGCGGCGCCTGGAGCCACTCCCAGTCGGTCGGCTGGTACTGACCTCTCGCCCAGTCGGCTCATCCTGACGTCAGAACGCGTCGAGTCGGCTCATCCTGACGTGAAATCTCGCCGAGTCGGCGCGTTATAACGCGCCGACTCGGCGATGTTTTTGGTCAAGATGAGCCGACTCGGCGATGTTTTGGTCAGGGGCGGGTCATCGACTCGACGTCGAGGGCTTCGTCCAGCTGGGCCTCGGTGAGGGTGCCGTCGGCGACGTAGCCGAGATCGATGACGGTGTCCTTGATCGTGGCGCCCTCGGCGAGGGCCTGCTTGGCGACCTTGGCGGCGGCCTCGTAGCCGATGTACTTGTTGAGCGGCGTGACGATCGAGGGGGAGGACTCGGCGTAGGCGCGCAGGCGCTCGGGGACGGGCACGATCCCGTCGACGGTGCGCTCGGCCAGGACGGTCATCGCGGTCGAGAGCAGGCGGATGGACTCCAGGATGTTGCGGGCCATCACGGGCATCGCGACGTTGAGCTCGAAGGCGCCCGAGGCGCCGGCAGCGGTCACCGCGGCATCGTTTCCGATCACCTGGAAGGCCACCATCAAGGTCGCCTCGGGTACGACCGGGTTGACCTTGCCGGGCATGATCGAGGAGCCCGGCTGCAGGTCGGGCAGGTGGATCTCGGCCAGGCCGGTGGTGGGGCCCGAGGACATCCAGCGCAGGTCGTTGTTGATCTTGATCAGGCCGACCGCGATCGTCTTCAGGACGCCGGAGAGCTCGACCAGCGAGTCGCGGGTGCCCTGGGCCTCGAAGTGGTTGCGGGCCTCGGTGAACGGCTGGCCGGTGCGGTTGGACAACTCGGCGATCACGGCCTGCGGGAATCCCGCGGGCGTGTTGATGCCGGTGCCGACCGCGGTGCCGCCCAGCGCCAGCTCGCGCACCCTCGGGAGCACGGACTCGAGCCGCTCGGCCGCGTAGCGGACGGTGGCTGCGTACCCTCCGAACTCCTGGCCCAGCGTGACCGGGGTGGCGTCCATCAGGTGCGTACGTCCCGACTTCACCAGGCCGGAGAACTCCTCGGCCTTCGCCTCGAGCGAGCTGGCGAGCACGTCGATCGCGGGCAGCAGCTGCTCGCTGACGGCGACGGCGGCGGCGACGTGGATGGCGGTCGGGAAGGTGTCGTTGGAGGACTGGGAGGCGTTGACGTGGTCGTTGGGATGTACGTCGCCCCCTGCCTTGGCCACCAGCGAGGCGATCACCTCGTTGGCGTTCATGTTGGAGGAGGTGCCGGAGCCGGTCTGGAAGACGTCGATCGGGAAGGCGTCGTCGTGACGACCCTCGGAGACCTCGCCGGCGGCGGCGATGATCGCCTCGGCCTTGTCGCCGGGGAGCACACCGAGGTCGAAGTTTGCCTTGGCGGCGGCCGCCTTCACATGACCGATCGCATGGATCAGCGCCGGCTCGATCGGAGTGCCCGAGATGGGGAAGTTCTCCACGGCCCGCTGGGTCTGGGCGCGCCACAGCGCGTCCTTCGGGACCCGGACCTCACCCATGGAGTCGTGCTCGATGCGAAAGCTCATGTCGTCCATGTCTGGTTCAACCTTTGACTAGTTGGTGCCATTCCCGTGCGAGACCGTGCCCACGTAGAGCCAGTAGGTCTCCGAGTGGCCTTGCAGGTCGACGGGGTAGGAGAGCGCCTCGGCATCGTCGAAGACGTGCCTCATCACCTCCAGCAGCGCCGGAGCCTCCGCCGCCGACCACACCACCACGGTGCCACCCGGGGCCGTGGCCCGCCGGGCGTCGCCCAGTGCCGGCGCCTCGTAGAGGGCTCCGTTGGCGTCATGGACCAGATAGCCGGGGCCGTTGTCCACGTCGAGCAGCACGACGTCGTACGCCTCGCCCCGGCTCTCCCGCAGGACCACCGCCACGTCGGCGACCTCGATGCGGACGCGCTCGTCCGCCACCAGGCCGGGGCCGTGGGGGATCCGGCCGGTCCGCATCCACTCGACCAGACGCGGCTCGATCTCGACGACCGTCACCGCCTCGACCCGCGGGTCGCTCAGCACGGCCTCGAGGGTGAACCCGAGCCCGAGGCCACCGATGAGCACGTGCTTCGGCTCCGGGTGCAGCTCGAGGGCGCGCGTGGCCAGCGCCTTCTCGGTCGAGGTCTCCCGGGTGTCCATCACGAAGATCCCGTTGGCCCGCAGCTCCAGGTGGCCGTCCGCCCGGTGCTTCAGGACCAGGCCACCATCGACGATCACCGACTCCATCCCATTCACGGTTCCATTGTGTCGGATGTGGGTACCGGGTCGGACATGAGCGATGACGACACCCAGTTCCCCGTCCAGCAGCAGGAGCCTCCCGGGCTCACCGATGAGATGGACCCCGTGCCCGACCACGGCGAGTCCAGCTACCAGGGCCACGGCCGCCTCGAGGGCAAGGTCGCGCTCATCACCGGTGCCGACTCCGGCATCGGCCGCGCGGTCGCCATCGCGTACGCCCGCGAGGGCGCCGACGTGGCCTTCACCTACCTCCCGGAGGAGGAGCCGGACGCGCAGGCGACCTCGAAGCTGGTCGAGGAGGCCGGGCGTACGCCGCTGGCCATGCCGATCGACCTGCGCGAGCGCGAGGCGTGCGACGAGGTCGTCGAGCGCACCGTGCAGGAGCTCGGGGGCCTCGACATCCTGGTCAACAACGCCGGCTACCAGTTCGCCCGAGACAAGGGCCTGACGGACATGGACGACGAGCGGATCGACCGGACCTTCAAGACCAACCTGTACGCGCTCCTCTGGCTGACCCGGGCAGCCGTCCCGCACCTGACGAAGAGCCAGGGCTGCGTCATCAACAACGCCTCCATCCAGGCGTACGAACCCTCGACCAGCCTGCTCGACTACGCCGCGACCAAGGCGGCCATCAACAACTTCACCGCCAACCTCGCCGCCGAGCTCGGACCCGACGGGGTCCGGGTGAACGCGGTGGCGCCGGGGCCGATCTGGACCCCGCTGCAGCCGGCGACGCAGGCGCCGGAGAAGGTGCAGAAGTTCGGAGCCAACACGCCGCTGGGGCGCGCCGGTCAGCCGGCCGAGGTCGCGCCGGCGTTCGTGTTCCTGGCTTCGCCGGCCGAGGCGTCCTACGTCTCCGGCACCGTCCTCGGGGTGACTGGGGGACGGCCGGTGTTCTGATGGCGACGGGCAGCTCTCACGGCGGCGTGATCGAGGGTGGTGGTCCGGACGAGGGGCCGGCGGAGCGGATCACCCGTAACTGGAACGAGCTCCTCCAGGAGCTTCGGGTGCTGCAGACGGGCGTGCAGATCCTGACCGGTTTCCTGCTGACGGTGCCCTTCTCACCCCGCTTCCCTGATCTGGCCGACCACCAGCAGACGATCTACCTGGTGGTGCTCGTCGGCTCGATCATCACCACCACCCTGATCATTGCCCCGGTCTCCTTCCACCGGATGCTGTTCCGCCGCCGGCAGCGACGCTGGCTGGTCACGGCCTCTCACCTCTGCGCCCGCGCCGGGCTGGTGGGCTTCGCGATCGTCTCGGCGCTGGTCGTGCTGCTCGTCTTCGACGTCGTCCTCACGTTCGGCGCCGGCGTCATCGCCGCCGTGGCCGTCCTGGTCCTCTTCATCGCGCTGTGGGCGGGACTGCCGCTGCTGAACGGGCGGAACAACTCTCACTGACCCCATGTGATGACCGCCACACCGGGAGTACGCTGGTCGGAAACCGAGTCTGGTGGGCTTATGTGGTCGTTCTTCTGGATCCTCGTCGCGGTGCTGCTCGGAGTGGCCGAGGCGTTCACGATGACGCTGGCGTTCGCTTTCGTCGCCGGCGGGGCGCTGCTTGCCGCGGGCGCCGCGGCTCTCGGCGCGCCGGTGCTGGTGCAGCTGCTCGTCTTCGCGGTCGCGGGCGGCGGCAGCGTGCTGCTGGTGCGGCCTGTCGCGCGTCGTCACATGTCCCTGCCGCCGGCGGTGAAGGACGGCACCGACGCTCTCATCGGTCGGCAGGCGGTCGTCACCGCGGAGGTCAGCTTCGATCACGGGCTGGTGCGCCTCGCCGGCGAGGAATGGTCGGCCAGGCCCTATGACGAGGACCTGATCATCCCGGTCGGTTGCCGGGTGGACGTACTCGAGATCGACGGCGCGACGGCGCTCGTGCACCCGCGCGACCCGCTGTCGCTGTCGCCTTAGAGGAGGGCGTACGAGATGGAACTTCTGCTGATCGTTCTGGTCATGGTCGCACTGGTGGTGGGCGCGGTCGCCTCGACGGTGCGGATCGTGCCACAGGCCCGGCGCTACAACATCGAGCGGTTCGGGCGCTATCGGATCACCCTGCAGCCAGGGCTCAACTTCGTGATCCCGCTGGTGGACCGGGTCAACACCAAGCTGGACGTACGTGAGACGGTCTACTCCTCCAACCCCCGGCCGGTGATCACCGAGGACAACCTGGTGGTCAACATCGACACGGTGCTCTACTACCAGATCACCGACCCGCGGGCGGCCGCCTACGAGGTCGCCAACTACCTGCAGGCGATCGACCAGCTCACCGTCACCACACTGCGCAACCTGATCGGCTCGATGGACCTGGAGCGCACCTTGACCTCGCGCGAGACGATCAACGCGCGGCTGCGTGAGGTGCTCGACGACGCCACCGGGAAATGGGGGATCCGGGTCAACCGCGTCGAGATCAAGGCGATCGACCCGCCGGCCTCGATCAAGGAGGCGATGGAGAAGCAGATGCGCGCCGAGCGTGACAAGCGCGCCGCGATCCTGCACGCGGAGGGCAAGCGGGCCTCGCTGATCCTCGAGGCCGAGGGCACCCGGCAGCGGTCCATCCTGGAGGCGGAGGGCAACCAGCAGGCACGCGTGCTCGAGGCCGAGGGTGAGGCCACGGCGCTCGAGAGGGTCTTCCAGGCGGTCCACGCCAACGACGCCGACGCCAAGGTCCTGGCCTACAAGTACCTCGAGATGCTGCCCTCGCTCGCCTCGCACGGCAACTCGTTCTGGGTCATCCCGGGCGAGCTGACCGAGGCGATGCGTACGGTCACCGGCGCCTTCGCCGACAACGCCGCCTCCCTGAGGCAGGCGAAGCCGTCGGAGAACGGCGCCGACCCACGACGTACGCCACCGGTCCCCTCGCCTCGCGACGCCATCGAGCAGGCCGAGCACGAGGCGGCCAAGGCGGTCGAGGCGGCCCACGAGGAGTCGGCGCGGGCGGATCGCATCATCGGGTGAGGCCGCCGGAGGTCACCGAAACCCGATTCCCGGGGGCACCCGGTCGCTGCCAGGATGGGCGGGTGCCGCTGCCCACCCCGACATTGAAGACGGAGCGGTTGCGGCTGCGGCCGTTCACCGATGCCGATGCCAAGCCGCTGTTCGCGCTCCAGAGCGACGCGTACGTCCTGCGCTACTGGGACTCGCCGCCCTGGACCGAGCCGGCGCGGGCCGAGCGGTTCATCGCCCGAAGCCACGCCATGGCCGAGGAGGGGAGCGGGGCGAGGGTGGTCATCGAGCGTGACTCCACCTTCGTCGGCTGGTGCACCCTGAACTCCTGGAACCCCGAGTTCCGCAGCGCCTCGCTGGGCTACTGCCTCGCCCGCGCCGGATGGGGGCAGGGGATCGCGACCGAGGCCGCGAGCGCGCTGCTGGGATGGGCGTTCGACACGCTGGACCTGAACCGGGTCCAGGCGGAGGCCGACACCCGCAACGGTGCCTCCGCCCGCGTCCTGGAGAAGCTCGGGTTCACGCTGGAGGGAACGCTGCGCGAGGACTGCGTGGTGAACGGCGACGTCTCGGACTCCTGGGTGTTCGGGCTGCTCCGGCGGGAGTGGCGCCCGGTCGGGTGAGCGGATCGCCGGCTCGAGAGGTGCTGATCTCCGGGCAACCGGGTACCGCACCGGACATGAGCCGACAACCGTTGCCAGCAGAGGGGCCCGACGACCCCGAGTACACCGGCGAGACCGAGGAGGTCGAGCAGACCGAGGAGACCGGTCAGGTCTCCGAGGCCGAGAACCTCGACGCCGACGAGAGCGGCACCCCGATCGCGCCGTCGGACGCGACCGCCGGCTACCCGCGCTCCGAGTCCGGCAGCCCCGACACCCAGGGCTCCGGACCCGGCGAGGCGCCGCCGGAGAACCGACGCGACAACGAGACCTGACGCCGGCCGGCGCAGGAGCTCAGCGTTCCTTGGAGCGCACCCGGATCCCGGTGAGGGGGACGGTGGTGGTGCCGGAGGGATCGGTGAAGAAGTCGTTGCCCTCGCCGTCGACGACGATGAAGGCCGGGAAGTTCTCGACCTCGATCTTCCAGACCGCCTCCATGCCGAGCTCGGGGTACTCGAGCACCTCGACGGACTTGATGCAGTCCTGAGCGAGGCGGGCGGCGGGGCCACCGATCGAGCCCAGGTAGAAGCCGCCGTAGGTCCCGCAGGCCTCGGCCACCACCTTGGAGCGGTTGCCCTTGGCGAGCATGACCATCGAGCCGCCGGCAGCCTGGAACTGCTCGACGTAGGAGTCCATCCGGCCGGCGGTGGTCGGGCCGAAGGAGCCGGACGCCATCCCCTCCGGCGTCTTGGCGGGCCCGGCGTAGTAGACCGGGTGGTTCTTCAGGTAGTCCGGCATCTCCTCGCCGGCGTCGAGGCGCTCCTTGATCTTGGCGTGCGCGATGTCGCGGGCCACGACCATCGGGCCGGACAGGGAGAGGCGGGTCTTGACCGGGTGCTGCGACAGCGTCGCCAGGATCTCCGACATCGGCTGGTTCAGGTCGATGTCCACGACCTCGCCGGCCGCGATCTCCTCGGCCATGCCGGCGTCGGGCATGTACTGCGCCGGGTCGGTCTCGAGCTGCTCGAGGAACACCCCGTCGCGGGTGATCTTGCCCAGCGCCTGGCGGTCGGCGGAGCAGGAGACCGCGATCGCCACCGGACAGCTCGCGCCGTGGCGGGGCAGGCGGACGACGCGTACGTCATGGCAGAAGTACTTGCCACCGAACTGGGCCCCGATCCCGAAGGACTGGGTGAGCTCGAAGACCTTCTCCTCGAGCTCGGTGTCGCGGAAGCCGTGGGCGCTCATCGAGCCCTCGGTCGGGAGGTTGTCGAGGTAGTGGGCCGAGGCGTACTTGGCCGTCTTCAGCGCGAACTCCGCGGAGGTCCCGCCGATGACGACGGCGAGGTGGTACGGCGGGCACGCAGCGGTGCCGAGCGAACGGATCTTCTCGTCGAGGAAGGTCAGGATCCGGTCGGGGTTGAGGATCGCCTTGGTCTCCTGGAACAGGAACGACTTGTTGGCGCTGCCGCCGCCCTTGGCCATGAAGAGGAACTTGTACTCCGGCCCGTTCTCACCCTCGGTGGTCGAGTAGATCTCGACCTGTGCGGGCAGGTTGGAGCCGGTGTTCTTCTCTTCGTAGGTGGTCAGTGGCGCCAGCTGGGAGTAGCGCAGGTTGAGCTTGGTGTAGGCGTCGAAGACACCCCGTGAGACCGTCTCGGCGTCGTCGGCGCCGGTCAGCACGCCCTCGGACTTCTTGCCCATCACGATCGCGGTGCCGGTGTCCTGGCACATCGGCAGGATCCCGCCGGCGGAGATGTTGACGTTCTTGAGCAGGTCGAGCGCGACGAAGCGGTCGTTGCCGGAGGCCTCGGGGTCGTCGATGATCTTGCGGAGCTGGCGCAGGTGGGCCGGGCGGAGGTACTGGTTGATGTCCTTCATCGCCTCGGCGGTCAGCTGCCGGATCGCCTCGGGGTCGACCTTGAGGAACTTGCGCCCGTCGACCTCGATCTCTTCCACCCCCTCGGTGGTGATCAGCCGGTAAGGAGTGTCGTCCTTGCCGGTCGGGAGGAGGTCGGAGTACCGGAACTCAACGTCAGCCACGGAAGAGGATCGTACGCCGCCGTGGCCCCGGTCCCGGCGTCGGCTCCGGCGCCGAGACCGAGGGCCACGACATCCTCAGGAGTGGTCGTGGACGACCACGCCGCGGATGTTGGCGCCGTTGAGCAGGTCGTCGTACCCCTCGTTGACCTGTTCGAGCGTGTAGGTGCGGGTGATGAGCTCGTCCAGCTTGATGTCGCCCTTCTGGTAGAGCCCGAGGATCCGCGGGATGTCGTACGTCGGGTTGCAGTCGCCGAACAGGCTTCCCTTGATCGTCTTGCGGAACAGCGTGGTCACCGCGCCGGAGAGCTGGATCGTCGGCTCGGTGAGCTTGTTGAGCCCGGTGAGGACCAGCACCCCGCCCTTGCCGATCACGTCGAAGCCGTCGGTGACGTTCTCGGTGGTGACCAGGCCCTGGGTGAGGATGGCGGAGTCGGCGAGCTGGCCGCGGGTGAGGTCGGTGACCGTGGCCAGCGCGGAGCCGGCGTCGGCGAAGGCGTGGGTCGCACCGAGCTGGAGGGCGGCCTCGCGCTTGTTCTCCAGCGGGTCGACGGCGACGACGTACTTGGCTCCCGACAGCCGCGCGCCCTGGACGGCGTTGATGCCGATGCCGCCGATGCCGTAGACCACGACCGTGTCGCCGGCCTTCACCGCCGCGGTGTTGACCGCGGACCCGAAGCCGGTGGGTACACCGCAGCCGACCAGCACGGCCGACTCGAGCGAGAGGTCGTCGTCGACCTTGACCACCGAGTTCTGGTGGATGACCCCGTACTGGCTGAAGGTCCCGAGCATGCACATCGCGCCGTACTGCCCGGCGGGCCCGGTGATCGGGAACCGCTCACCGGGCAGGTAGCCCTCCAGGATGGTCGCGCCCATGTCGCAGATGGACTGCTGGCCGTTGGAGCAGTAGCGGCAGGTGCCGCAGTTGGGGATGAAGGAGCACACCACGCGGTCGCCGGCCTTGACCCGGGTGACGCCGGGGCCGACCTCCTCGATGACGCCGGCGCCCTCGTGGCCGAGGACCATCGGGAGCCGGGCCTCGAGATCGCCGTGGGCGATGTGTACGTCGGAGTGGCACAGGCCCGCATGGGTGTAGCGGATCAGCACCTCGCCCGCCTGGGGCTTGTCGAGGTCGAGCTCCTCGATCACGATCGGTTTGCCGGGTTCGTAGACGACGGCTGCCTTGGTCTTCATGCTGACTCCTAGCGTGTTCCGGGATGGGAGCGGGGGATCCTTGCCACGGTCCCAGCGCGCCCGGCCGTCGGGTGTTCAGAACCTGAACAGTTCGCTTCCGGTCCGCCCGACCGCCGGTTAATGTGACGTAAGCCACATTCGATGGGGGGATGTTGTGCCGACCTCGACGTCATCGCCGGAACCGTCAGCGCCGGAGCGGATCGCCGCGTCGTGGCATCGCTCCCGGCTTGCCGGAGTCGACCCGGTGCGCGCCCACGGCTCGCTCTCGCCCGTCGACATCGACCCCCACGGATCCCTGTACGAGGCCGCCGGCCCGGTCCTGAAGGAGCTCGCCGAGAACCTCGACGGCACGACGTACGCCACGGTGCTGGTCGACCGGGACTGCCGGATCGTGCACCGCTGGTGCGGCCGGGCACAGGTGGCGAGAGCGTTCGACGGCCTCGGGGTGGACCTGGGCGCCAGCCTGCTCGAGGAGCGACTGGGCACGAACGCGCCGGGCACCGCGCTCGAGACCAGGCTCCCGGTGCAGGTGCACGGCCCCGAGCACTTCGCCGAGATGCTGCGCGACTTCAGCTGCTTCGCGATGCCGATCCGGCACCCGGTGACCCACCGGATCGAGGGTGTCCTCGACATCACCTCCCTCGCCAGCGACGCCAACCCGCTCCTGCGGCCGGTGGTGCAGCGCGCGGTGACTGACATCCAACGGCGCCTCCAGGACGGCAGCCGCACCACCGACAAGCAGCTGCTGCTGGCCTTCCACGAGGCCGTGGTGGGGTGTCGCGGTGCGCTGGTCGCGGTCGGTGAGAACCTGACCGTGGCCAACCAGACGGCCCAGGACACCCTGACCGGCGCGGACATCGCCGTCCTGCGGATCCTGCTCCAGGACGTACATCTTCCGGGGGTGACGGTCATGGACATGAACCTGGAGTCGGGGGAGTCGGTCCATGTGCATGCCGAGGTGCTCGACACCCGCCGCCTGGCCGCGCTGGTACGCATCGAGCCCCGCGAGCCACGACGCGGGCTCTCGGTCGGTGCGCGGTCGGAGACCGCACGGCAGCCGGGGACGATCCTGGTGGCCGGACCGCCGGGGTCCGGGCGTACGTCGCTGGCCAGGGAGCTCGCGCCGTCCTCTCCGATCACGCTGCTGACCGGTGCCACGACGGTCCTGGAGGGCGACGGCAACTGGGCCAAGCAGTTCCGGCGCCGGATGGCGGCCGGAGTGGGCACCGTCGTCATCGACGGCCTCGAGCTGCTCTCCGACGCCCTGCTCGGTGTCGTCGCGGACGCGCTGGATCGCCCGGACCGGGCTCATGTGGTGATGGTCTCGGCGCCGTTGGCCGAGCTGTCCGAGCACACCGCGGCGGTGGCCGCGCTGGCCTCCCGCGTCGAGGAGAAGCTGCCGCTGGCCGCGCGCCGCGACGAGATCCCCGGGCTGGCGCGCGAGCTGCTCTCCGGGATCAACCCGGACGCCTTCCTGACCCCCGGCGTCGAGCGGATGCTGGTCGAGCACCGCTGGCCGGGCAACGTACGCGAGCTGCGCGCGGTGCTGACCCATGCCGCCGCACGGCGCCGGTTCGGTGCGATCGTCGCCGCCGATCTGCCGCCCAAGCTCGGCTCCGTCCCGGGGCCGCGTTCGGCCGTGCGGCCGCTCGACCAGGCCGAGCGCGACGTCATCGTGCACGAGCTGATCAAGCACGACGGCAACAAGGCCGCGGTCGCCCGCGAGCTCGGGATCTCGCGCACCACGCTGTACGCCAAGATGCGGGCGCTGCGGATCTCGACCTACTAGCAGTGTCCCGCTGTGCGGGCCCTCGGGCTGCGAGCCTTCGGGGGTGCGCGCTATGGTCGGAGACGTCCACACGGGAGTCCGCGGCAGCGGGCTGAGAGGGAGCTGGAGCCGCTCCGACCGTTACACCTGATCCGGATCATGCCGGCGAAGGAAGTGATTGGTTGTGCTTCTTCCACGTATTTTTGCCCTGGTCTCCGCCAGCGATGACCTCGCCCTGCTGCCCGCGTTCGCCGAGGCCGGTGTCGCCGGCTTCCAGGTCCGCGACAAGGACGCGACCACGCGGGAGCTGCTCGCGCTGACGGCGACCGTGATCGAGCGGGTCGAGGCGTACGACGCCTGTGTGGTCGTCGACGACCGGCTCGACGTGGCGCTCGCCGCAGGCGCGCACGGCGTCCATCTCGGCGCTTCCGACCTCCCGGTGGCCGAGGCCCGGCGGATCGCCGATGCGGTCGCTCCGGGGCTGGTCATCGGCGCGACCTGCCGCGACCGTGCCGCGGTCGAGGCGGCCGCCGCCGCTGGTGCGGACTATGCCGGGTTCGGCCCGGTCTTCGCCACCTCGTCCAAGGCCGGTCTTCCCGACCCGTTGGGCGTCGAGGCGGTTGGGGCCGCGGCCGGGGCGCTGCCGCTGATCGCGATCGGTGGGATCTCGGCAGCGTCCGCCGGCGCGGTACGCGCCGCCGGTGCCCACGGGGTCGCCGTGATCGGCGGGCTCTGGCGACAACCGGACCCACACCGAGCAGCGAAGGAGCTCGTGGAAGCGGTCGGCTGATGCGGGTGCGGATCCTCGGTGCCGGGATCGTCGGGCTGTCCGTGGCCGACGAGCTGATCCGTCGCGGGCACGATGTCGAGGTTGTCGACCCGTCGCCGGGTTCCGGTGCGTCCTACGCCGCCGCCGGCATGCTCAGCCCGGCCGGCGAGGCCTGGTACGGCGAGGAGGACCTGACCCGGCTCTGCCTGTCCTCCCTGGCGCTCTGGCCCGACTTCGCCGCCCGGCTCGGGGTGCCGGTGCACACCCGCGGGACGCTGCTGGTCGGCGTCGACGCCGGCGACGTCCAGCAGGTCGAGCGGCAGCTCGCGGTGCTGGATCTCGCCGGCGTCTCCTACGAGAGGCTCCTGCGTCGCGAGCTGCTCGCTCGCGAACCGGGGCTCGGCCGGGTCGCCGGTGGCGCCTTCCTCGCCGAGGACCACTCGGTCGACCCGCGTGCGGTCGTCGCCGCGCTGCTCGATCGGGTCGGGGACCGTGTTGGTCTCGACACGGATTCGTTCGTTCCTCACGAATCCGGCTCGACCGACGGGATCACCGCTGGTCGAGGCGACGGGATCACCGCTGGTCGAGGCGACGGGATCACAGCTGGTCGAGGCGACGGGATCACCGCTGGTCGAGCCGCCGGAGCCGCTAGGCGGAGGCGTGTCGAGACCAACACAGCCGCTGAGGTGACAGTCATCGCCACCGGAGCGAACCTCCCCGCGCCGTACTCCGCGCTCATCCGGCCGGTGCGCGGAGACGTCGTGCGGGTGCGGACGCAGGAGCGGGTGGAGCGGACGGTGCGAGCCTGGGCGCACGGCGAGCAGATCTACGTGGTGCCGCGGGTCGACAGCGACGAGGTGGTCATCGGGGCCACCACCGAGGAGCGTGACGGTCCGCTGCTGCCGACCGTCGAGGGCGTGTGGCGCCTGCTCGACTCCGCCCGCCGGGTGGTGCCGGGGCTCGACCGGGCCGGCGTGGTCGAGGTGACCTCGCGGGACCGCCCGGGCACCGCCGACAACCTCCCGCTCGTCGGCCCGACCCACGAGCCGGGAGTCGTGCTCGCCGCGGGCGCCTACCGCAACGGGGTCCTGCTGGCGCCGCTCATCGCGCGGCTCGTCGCCCAGCACATCGAGACAGGGTCAGTGGAGCCCGCGGTGGATCCGCGCCGGTTCCGTACGAAGGAGGACGGATGAAGATCACCGTGAACGGCGAACAGATGGAGGTCGGTGGCACCGTCGCCGACCTGCTCGAGGCCAGGACCGGCGACCGGCGCCCGAGCGGCATCGCCGTCGCCGTGGACGAGGAGATCGTGCCGCGAGACGACTGGGCGCGCTGGCCACTCCAGGACGGTCATGTCGTCGAGATCGTGATGGCGGTGCAGGGCGGATGAGCGGCGTCTTGAAGATCGCCGGCCGCGAGCTGTCCTCGCGCCTCTTCCTCGGTACCGGCGGCCTGCCCAACCTGGCCCTGCTCCCGGACGTCATCGATGCGGCCGAGCCCGGCCTGGTGACGGTGTCGATGCGGCGTACGTCCTCGACGTCGGCCGGTGGCCTGCTGGAGAAGCTGCGTGCGGCGGAGGTGCCGATCCTGCCCAACACCGCGGGGTGCCTCTCTGCACGCGAGGCGGTGCTGACCGCCGAGCTGGCTCGCGAGGCGCTGGAGACCGACTGGGTCAAGCTGGAGGTGATCGGCGACGAGACCTCGCTGATGCCCGATGCCGTCGAGCTCGTCGATGCCGCCGAGCAGCTGGTGCGCAAGGGCTTCACGGTCCTTCCGTACGCCACCGACGACCCCGTCCTCGCCCGCCGGCTCGAGGACGCCGGCTGTGCGGCGGTGATGCCGCTCGGCTCGCCGATCGGGTCCGGGCTCGGCATCCTCAACCCTCATGCCATCGAGGCCGTCGTGGCCGCGGTGTCCGTCCCGGTCGTGCTCGACGCCGGCGTCGGGACTGCCTCGGATGCGGCCCTGGCGATGGAGCTCGGCTGCGCCGCCGTCCTCGCCGCCACCGCGGTGACCCGCGCTGACGACCCGGTCGGGATGGCTCGCGCGCTGCGGCTGGCGGTCGAGGCGGGCCACGCCGCCCGCGGCGCCGGCCGGATCCCACGCCAGGCTGTTGCCCGGGCCTCCTCGCCGATGGCGGGCCGGATCGCATGAACGCGCTACCGCGACTGCTCGTCCTGACCGACCGTTCCCAGCTGCCGCTCGGGCGCAGCCTGCTGGCGACGATGGCGGCGTGCGCCGAGGCCGGACTGACCCACGTCGTGCTCCGTGAGCTCGACGAGCCCCTGGAGCATCGGGCAAAGCTGGCCGAGCTGCTCGCTGCGCTCGGTCTGAACGTGATTGCCGCTCACACCCCGCTGCCCGCGGCGGTTGGGGTGCAGGTCCCGGCTCCCGCGAGCTGTAACACGTCGTTCGTAGGACTACTCGCCCTATTGGAGCGACCGGATAGTCGGTGTAACAGCGTGTTACACCTCGGCCGCAGCTGCCACCAGCCCGCCGAGATCGCCCGAGCGGCCGAGGACGGGTTCGACTACGCGATGCTGAGTCCCTACGCGCTGACCGAGTCGAAGCCGGGCTACGGGCCGCCGCTGGATCCGGACGCGTTCAGAGACCTGCCGCTCCCGACGTACGCACTCGGCGGGATCACCCCGGACAACGCCGCCGAGGCGGTCGGTGCCGGCGCGCACGGGGTCGCTGTGATGGGTGCGGTGATGCGCGCAGACGAGCCGGGACAGATCGTGCGCGACCTCCTTGCCGCCCTGGCCACGACGGGGGTGACCCGATGAACCCGCCGGTCGCGCTCACCGTCGCCGGCACCGACTCCGGGGGAGCGGCGGGCACGGCGGCCGATCTGGCCACCTTCGCCGCGCTCGGGGTCCACGGAGCCTGCGTGATCACCGCCGTCACCGCCCAGGACACGACCGGGGTCAGCGACATCCACGCCGTCCCGGTCGCCACGGTCGAGGCCCAGCTCCACGCCGTGTTCGACGATCTCCCCGTCGCAGCGGTCAAGACCGGCATGCTCGGCAGCGCCGGGGCGGTCGAACTCGTCGCGCGCATCTGCGCGGGCCGCCCGCTCGTCGTCGACCCCGTCCTCGTCGCCACCTCCGGCGCGGTTCTCGGCGGGGAGGACGTACGCCGGGCCTACCTCGACCATCTCCTCCCCGTCGCCACCGTCGTCACCCCCAACCTCGACGAGGCCCGGGCGTTGCTCGGCCACGATGGTTCGCCGGAAGAGCTCGCGGTTGCCCTCGCTGGTCTCGACATGCTCGCTGGCGCTCGCGGCTCGACCAGCGGGTGCGCCGTGATCGTCACCGGTGGCGACCCGGCGGCCACGGGCGAGTGCACCGACTGGTTCGCCGAGCCGGGGGAGCCGCCCGTCCCGATCAGCCACCCCGCCATCCGCACGGCCAACGACCACGGCACCGGCTGCACCTACAGCTCGGCCCTGGCCGCCCACCTCGCCCACGGCGCCCCGCTGCGCGAGGCGGCCGTGCAGGCCGCTGCGTACGTCGCCCGGCAGCTCGCCACCAGCCGGCACTGGACCCTCGGCCGCGGCCGAGGGCCGATCGCCCATCTCGCCACCAACCAGGTCAGCCCGACAAGCACCAAGGAGACCGCATGACCGTCCACCCCGCCCACACCCGCCTCGAGCTCGGCGACCTGAAGGTCCCGGTTACCCGGGTCGCGCTCACCAACGGCGAGACCTTCGACCGCTACTGCACCGAGGGCCCGGGATCCCAGCCGGAGCAGGGCCTGCCTCCGCGTCGCGACGAGTGGATCGACGAGCGAGGCGACACCGAGACGTACCAGGGCCGCCGGACCGAGCTGCTGGACAACGGCAAGGCAGCCGTACGCCGCGGCGCGGCCCGCCAGGAGTGGCAGGGCGAGCGCCGCGCCCCGCGCCGGGGCACGAACATCACCCAGATGCACTACGCGCGCCAGGGCATCATCACCAAGGAGATGGCCTACGTCGCGGTGCGGGAGAGCTGCGACCCCGAGCTGGTCCGCGAGGAGGTGGCGGCGGGCCGGGCGATCATCCCCAACAACGTCAACCACCCCGAGTCCGAGCCGATGATCATCGGGAAGCGGTTCCTGGTGAAGATCAACGCCAACATCGGCAACTCCGCGGTCACCTCCTCCATCGCCGAGGAGGTCGACAAGCTCACCCACGCGATCACCTGGGGTGCCGACACGGTGATGGACCTGAGCACCGGCGACGACATCCACACCACCCGCGAGTGGATCCTGCGCAACTCACCGGTCCCGATCGGCACCGTCCCGATCTACCAGGCCCTGGAGAAGGTCAACGGCGAGGCCGACAAGCTGACCTGGGAGGTGTTCCGCGACACCGTCATCGAGCAGGCCGAGCAGGGCGTCGACTACATGACGATCCACGCGGGGGTCCTGCTCCGCTACGTTCCGCTCACCGCCAACCGCGTCACCGGCATCGTGTCCCGAGGCGGCTCGATCATGGCTGGCTGGTGCCTTGCGCACCACCAGGAGAACTTCCTCTACACCCACTTCGACGAGCTCTGCGAGATCTTCAAGCAGTACGACGTCGCGTTCTCTCTCGGCGACGGCCTCCGCCCGGGCTCCACCGCCGACGCCAACGACGAGGCTCAGCTGAGCGAGCTGAGGACGCTGGCCGAGCTGACCGAGAGGGCCTGGGAGCACGACGTACAGGTCATGGTCGAGGGCCCCGGCCACGTCCCGCTCAACCTGGTCAAGGAGAACGTCGACCTCCAGCAGGAGTGGTGCCACGGCGCGCCGTTCTACACGCTGGGCCCGCTCGCCACCGACATCGCGCCCGGCTACGACCACATCACCAGCGCCATCGGCGCTGCCACGATCGCCATGCACGGCACCGCGATGCTCTGCTACGTCACCCCGAAGGAGCACCTCGGCCTGCCGGACAGGGACGACGTGAAGACCGGTGTGATCACCTACAAGCTCGCGGCCCACGCAGCCGACATCGCCAAGGGCCACCCGGGCGCGCGCGACCACGACGACGCGCTCTCCAAGGCCCGCTTCGAGTTCCGCTGGCGTGACCAGTTCGCACTCTCCCTGGACCCGGTCACCGCGGAGAGCTTCCACGACGAGACCCTGCCGGCGGAGGGCGCCAAGACCGCCCACTTCTGCTCCATGTGCGGCCCGAAGTTCTGCTCGATGAAGATCAGCCAGGACGTACGCGACCGCTTCGGCGGCAACGACGGCGCCTCCCCCGAGGAGATCGAGGCGGGGATGCTGGAGAAGTCGAAGGAGTTCGCGGCCGCGGGGAGCCGCGTGTATCTGCCGCTCGCCGACTGACGTGCCGTCGCCCGTCTCTCAGGGTCGAACCTGAGAGACGGGCGAGGTCTCCGCCGATAGCATTCAGGATCATGGGACTCCCTGAACCGCACCCCGGCCAGCCGCGCCGAGCCGACCTGCGCGTCAGCGATGCCGATCGGCATGCGGTGGCCGACATCCTGCGTGAGGCCGCGGGCGAGGGCCGGCTGGAGATCGACGAGCTCGAGGAGCGGCTCGAGGAGACCTACAAGGCCAAGACGTACGCCGATCTGGAGCCGATCACGCAGGACCTGCCGGTCGCGGGGCAGGCGCCGGTCATGCCACCACCGGCCGCGGCGCCGGCCACCGGCGCGGTGCCCGTCGTCTACGGCCAGGGCGAGGCGAACGACAGCGCCAGCGCGTTCCTGAGCAACGTCGAGCGCAAGGGCGTCTGGGTCGTTCCCCAGCATCTCTCGGTCAACGCGGTGCTGGGCGACGCCAACATCGACCTGCGCGAGGCGCACTACTCCGCGCGCGAGGTGGTCATCAACGCCACCTCGGTCCTGGGCAGCGTGAAGGTCACCGTGCCGCCGCACGTGCACGTGATCGTGGAGGGCAACGGCGTCCTCGGTGACTTCAAGGAGCCGTCCGAGAAGGTGCCCGAGGTGCTCACCGCGGACTCACCGGTGGTCAGAGTGCGAGGCATCGCGGTGCTGGGAGACGTGACCGTCAAGCGTCGGGGTCCGCGCGGTCCGAAGCGCACGCTGAAGCAGCACCTCGGCCTGGAATAGCCGTCGAGTGAATGCCATCGGGGGGATTACCGAGGCGTACCTCGGAGCCCCCCACTAACATTCGCCCCATGGGAACGACCCCCGAGCCATTCCGCGGCCAGAATCCTGATCCGAACCTCCGGATCAGCGATGCCGACCGCCACAAGGTGGCCGACATCCTGCGCGAGGCCGCGGGCGAGGGCCGCCTGGAGATCGACGAGCTCGATGACCGCCTCGAGGCGACCTTCAAGGCCAAGACGTACGCCGACCTGATCCCGATCACCGTCGACCTGCCGGCAGCGGGCACTCCGGCGCCGCCGGTCCCGCTCTCCAAGCCCGCACCCGGGAACAGTCCCGCGGTCTTCGCCGACAATCCGATCGAGAGCCAGCTCTACGTCGCGATCATGAGCGGCGTCGACCGGCGCGGGGTCTGGACGGTGCCGGCGACCGGCAACGTGATCGCCCTGATGGGTGGCGCCGACCTCGACATGCGTCAGGCGCAGTTCTCCGCGCAGGAGACCGTGATCTATGCCAACGCGATCATGGGTGGGGTCAACATCACCGTCGGCCCCGACGTCCAGGTCGTGATGCAGGGCGTCGGCATCATGGGCGGCTACGTCGGTCCGCGCGGGATCGAGCCGACCGGCGGTCCGGTGCTGCGGGTGAAGGGCCTGGCCCTGATGGGTGGCGTCAACGTCATCCGCAAGCCGTTGAAGGGGGCCGGCGGCCACAAGCAGCTGCGGATGCCGCCGCCGCCCGAGCTCCCGCCGCACGGCCTGCACTGAGCAACACCTCTCGGGGGATGGTCCGCTCCGCGGACCGATTTTGTCGTGCCTGGAAATGAGGCACTAACCTCGCCTGAACCAGTTATTGTGTAGTTACATTATAGACAAAGGAGTCTCGGGATGAAGCCGAAGTGGAGCGCACTGCTGGGCGCCGCGCTCGTGGCCGTCGTGGCCCTGGTCGCCGGACTCCTGGTCATCGGCCCGAAGACGCTCGCCGCCGACTCCGCTGCCGCCGACCCGTCGGCCGCGCCCGTCGAGGACCCCGCGGCCGAGCTCGCCGCCACGACCGACGAGCGCCGCAACATGGTCCTGATCCTGATGGACGACTTCTCCCTGGAGCTGCTCCGCACGATGCCGGAGGCGACGAAGATGGCCGCCGAGGGTGCGACCTACCAGAACTCCTTCGTCATCGACTCGCTGTGCTGCCCCTCGCGCGCGGCGCTGCTGACCGGGCAGACCCCGCACCACACCAAGGTCCTCACCAACACCCAGAACGACCCGGAGCACCCGGTCGGCGGCTGGTCGGCCTTCCAGCGCTACGGCAACGTCGAGAAGCAGTTCAGCATCGGCCTGCAGGAGGCCGGCTACACGACCGGGTTCGTGGGGAAGTACATCAACGCGTACGAGGCCACCATCGGCCCCGACGGCAAGCGCGTCCCGCCGCCCAAGGTGCCCGGCTGGGACTCCTGGAACGCGCTCCTCGGCGGCGCCTACGGCGGCTGGGGCTACCAGAGCACCTACCTCGACGGCGATGGCGAGGTGCAGCTCCACAACCACCCGCAGCCCGCGCGGAACGCCTCCGTGCAGGAGAAGGACGCGGCGTACGCCACCAACGTCACCCGCGATTACGCCCTTGACTTCATCAATGCTCACCGTGACGACGAGGACCCCTACTTCCTGGAGATCGCCGCCTACGGGCCGCACTCCCGCCTCGGCCACCACTACCCGGGCCTGGACACCTGGTTCCCGCCCGCGTTCGCCGACCAGGCGCCCGCCGGCAACCCCGCGGGCGGCAACTGCGGCCGGGTCGCGTGCGCCGACCTGACGCTGAAGGACCTCGTCGGCTACGACGACGACCGCTCGGACAACGCGCCCACCTACCTCGGTCGCGGAGGACGTACGTCGCAGGCTCCTGCCTGGCGCACCAACAAGGTCTCGCTGAGCGACGAGACGGCGCTGAGCCAGTACCGCGACCGCGCCCGGATGGTGCAGTCAATCGACCGGATGATCACCCAGGTCCGCCAGGCCGCCGGTGAGGACACCTACATCGTGCTGACCTCCGACAACGGCTTCCACCTGGGCCAGCACCAGCTCAACGGCGGCAAGGGTGCTCCCTACGACTCCGACACACGGGTCCCGATGGTCGTCGTCGGCCCCGACGTGGTGCCGGGCAAGCGCAGCCAGTTCGTCAACAACATCGACCTCGCGCCGACGTTCCTCGACATCGCCGGTGCTCCGACCCCGCCCTACGTCTCCGGGAGCTCGTTCGCGCAGTCCCTGAGCCGGCCGCGGCTGCCGGGTGGGAGGTACGCCTTCTTCGAGCACACCTACGCCAAGTCGCACCCCGGCGAGGTCGACCTCGACAGCGGCTCGGGCGGGACGATCGACATCATCCCGTCCTACATCGCCGTGCGCGGATCGCAGGGGCTGCTGGTCCGGTTCGACCTGGACAAGTCCTGGAAGGGCACCGACTACGCCTACGAGCTCTACCGCTACGACCGGCCGTGGGAGGACCGCAACGTCTTCGCCGAGGACCACGCGAAGCCGTACGCCCGTGACTTGATGCGCCGGCTCAACGCCTACGAGGGCTGTGCCCCGGCTGTGTGCCGGGCTTTGACCCGCTGATTTCGGATCTGGGCTATGGTGTCTCCGCCGGGGCCAATGTGGTCTCGGTCACTTCACAACGGATCGTCCGGCACGTACCTGCCGGTGAAGGAGACAACGGAATCATGGCAACAGTCAGCTTCGAAAAGGCGCAGCGGTGGTATGCCGGCGCCAACGAGCCCGCAGTCAAGGGCATCGACCTCGAGATCAAGGACGGCGAGTTCATGGTGCTCGTCGGCCCGTCCGGATGCGGTAAGACCACCACCCTGCGCATGCTCGCCGGGCTGGAGGAGGTCAACTCGGGCGCCATCAAGATCGGCGACCGCGACGTCACCAACGTGGCGCCCAAGGACCGCGACATCGCGATGGTCTTCCAGAACTACGCGCTCTACCCGCACATGAGCGTCGCCGAGAACATGGCGTTCTCGCTGAAGATGGCCAAGGTTCCGAAGGCCGAGCGTGACAAGCTCGTCGCCGAGGCCGCCAAGACCCTGGGCCTGACCGACTACCTCGACCGCAAGCCGAAGGCGCTCTCCGGCGGTCAGCGCCAGCGCGTCGCCATGGGCCGTGCGATCGTCCGTCAGCCGCAGGTCTTCTGCATGGACGAGCCGCTCTCCAACCTCGACGCCAAGATGCGTGTGCAGACCCGCACCGACATCGCCAAGCTCCAGGCCGACCTCGGCATCACCACCGTCTACGTCACCCACGACCAGGTCGAGGCGATGACGATGGGCGACCGCGTCGCGGTGATGAGCAACGGTGAGCTGCAGCAGGTCGACACCCCGCTCAACCTCTACCGCAAGCCGGTCAACCTCTTCGTGGCCGGCTTCATCGGCTCGCCGCAGATGAACCTCATCAAGGCCACCGCCGCCGACGGCGGCGCCAAGATCGGGGAGTACGTCGTCCCCGTCGGCGCCTCCGACATGCCCAGGGAGATCACCATCGGCGTGCGCCCGGAGAGCTTCCGGGTCATCGGCGAGGGCCAGGGCGGGCTGCCGGTGCAGGTGACCGTCGTCGAGGAGCTCGGCTCCGACTCCTACGTCTACGGCACCAGCGACGTCGAGGGTGTCCCCTCGACCCTGATCGTCCGGGTCTCCTCCAAGGACCAGGTCAGCAAGGGCGACACCATCTACGTCACCACCGACCCCGAGGACGTCCACGTCTTCGACACCGAGTCGGGCCTGCGCGTCAACTGACTCAGTGCTGCTGGTTCATCCGGGCCAGCATCGCGTTGTAGGCATCGAGGGCCTCGTCGCTGTCGGGATCCACGGATCCCGGCTCGGCGGGGCCCTCCGTCATGCCCCGGGCGCTCTCCTCGGCGAGCCGGCTGCTGCGTACGCCATCGAGGAAGCGGCCGGTCATCTTGACCCGGCGCACGGGTGAGGAGACCACGGCGATGACGAGACCGATGGCGAGCAGCATCATGCCGCCGTCGCCGCCGGCCCACATCAGGCCGCCGGCGGTCTGGATGTCGCGCACCGCGTCGGGCGCCCACTCGGGCCGGGCGGCGGAGTAGACCGGGTAGAGGTCGCGCTCGGTCTGCAGCATCACGATCCCCACGATCGTGTCGGGCACCATGCCGACGACGAGGAGCGCGATCCGGCCCAGGTAGGGCAGGTCGGAACGTACCTTCTCCTCGCCGATCGTGCCGGTGAGGAAGAGGAAGCCGGCTACGACGTACGCCACCTGCTCGCCGACCATCAGCGGCACGCTCTGCGCCATCGAGTCCATGAAGCCGGACAGGTGGGTGCCGATGATGACCACCGAGTAGAGCAGGGTGCCGGTGACCGGGTGGACCAGGACGGTGACCGGGAGCGAGCGCATCGCCCGCTCGGCGCGCGGGCCGGTCTCAGCGATGACGGTGAGCGGGTGACCGAGCACCAGGAGGGTCGGCACGATCATGATCAGCGTCAGATGGAGCACCATGTGCATCCAGGCCAGCGCCATCGCGTAGCCGTTGATGGCCGAGGCGACCGCGACGTACATCAGGGCGAGCCCGGTCAGGAACGACGCCACCCGCCAGCCCTTGACCGTCGAGGCCGGACCGGCGGCGTTGCGGAGCGTGAGATAGCCCGCGCCGAGGATGACCACGGCGAGCAGCCAGCCGGGCTGGAGACTCCAGGTGGTGAAGAACTCGGACCAGCCGAGCGCGGGCAGGGAGCCGTGGTCGTGCATGGTGCTCACGGTATCCCCGGGGCGGGAGCGAGGGCGATTCTGCGGGGCCTAGCCGGGCCGTCCGGCGGGCGTGATCAGCGGCACCAGGAACAGCCGGGCGAGCGCGCGCAGCTGCGCCTCGTCGTCGATGTCGACCACCTCGCTCGGGGTGACCAGGAACGAGGTCGAGGTGCGGACCATCAGCTCGGCGACGAGGTCGACCTCGACCTCGGCGGGTACGTTGCCGGCTCGCTGCTCGCGACGCAGCTGGCCCGCCACGAAGCGCGCGATCGTGGCCACGGTGCGGCCGCCGTCGCCGATGATCGAGTGCACCATCGTGTCCGTCTCGACGGTGAGCAGGCCCCCGATCAGCGGGTTGCCGCGGATCGCCCGCATCGCGCTGGCGAAGCCGATCTCGACGCGCTCGGCCGCGTCGGCGGCTTCGGCGATGTCGAGCACGAACTGGTCGAAGTAGCGCCGGAACTCGCGGCGTACGACCTGCTCGACCAGGGCGTCCTTGTTGGCGAAGCGCCGGTAGATGGTGATCCGGGCGACCCCGGCGCGCTTCGCGACCTCCTCCATGGTGGTGCGCCTGATCCCGATCCGGCGGAACTGCTCCGCGGCGGCGTCGAGGAGCCTCGCGGTCACCGCCTCGTCCTCGATGGGCTCGGCGACGTCCGCGAGCGCCCGCGCGAGCAGCGAGCCCGACTCGCCCTCGGGGGCCGTGATGCGCATCCGCTACGCGGAGACGGCTCGGTCGGCGCGGTCGGCGGTGCGGCGTACGACCTTGATGAAGGCCGGCCACAGCGCCCGGGGCAGGTCGTGGCCCATGCCCTTGAACAGGGTGATCTCGGCACCGGGGACGGCCGCGGCGGTCGCCCGGCCGCCGGAGACGTGGACCATCTTGTCGGTCAGTCCGTGGATCACGCTGAACGGGACCTTGATGCGCCCGAGGTCCTCGGTGCGGTCGGGCTGGGTGAGGATGGCGAGCATCTGCCGAGCGACGGCCGGCCCGCTGACGCCGCGGTTCCAGGTGTCGATCGCCCGCCGGCGTACCTCGTCCTCGGGCTCGGGGAAGCCGGGGGAGCCGATCTGGAGGCCGCCCTTGATCTGGCGCTCGATGTAGCCCTCCAGACCGGGCTTCTTGATGACCAGCGCGGGCAGCAGGGTCGGGTGCTGGAAGCCGACCCCGCGACGGCCGGTGGTGGACATCGTCGAGCAGACCGAGCGCACCCGGTCCGGGTGGCGGATGGCGAGGGTCTGGGCGATCATCCCGCCCATCGACACACCCCACACGTGCGCGGAGTCGATGCCGAGATGGGTCAGCAGCTCGGCCGCGTCGTCGGCGAGGTCGTTCATGGCGTACGGCGACGGCGTCGGCAGCCCCACGAACGCCCTCGCCAGCCTGGCGAGGGTGATCCGCTCGTCGGACGGATACGGCGAGGAGTGGCCGATGTCGCGGTTGTCGTAGCGGACCACGTAGAACCCGGCCTCGGCCAGCTGCTCGCACAGCTGGGTGTTCCACCAGGTCATCGGGCCACCGAGCCCCATGATCAGCAGCAGCGGGTCAGCGCCGGGGTCACCGAACGTGTCGTACGCCAGCTCGACCCCTCCGGGGAGGAAGGCGGTGGACTCGGTCGGCTCGGCGGCGGTGGTCATATATCGACTTTACCGTGTGGTCATTGCAGGTCGACCGGTTCGCCGACGACGAAGCCGTCCCAGTCGCGGATCTGGTCGTGGTCGATCTCGATCGCCGGCCCTTCGACGAACATGCCGACCCGTCCGGGACCTTTCGGATAGGTCTGGAAGAAGGCCGTGAGATCGCCGTGCGAGAGCCGTAGCGCGTTCGAGGTGGTCAACGTGGGGTCGTACGCTGCGAGGTCATCGCTCAACGCAGCCAAGGGGTCTTGTTGCTCGGTGGCGAACCGCGCCTGGATGTCGTACTTATAGGACTTGAACTGGTCCGAGAGCCCCGATCTGGCCACCCCGTCGTAACTTTCCGTGGCATCCTCCGGGGACGCGGCAAGCGTCGTCGCGGCGACGGAGGACAGATCGCGCGCCCAGGCGAGCACGTCGTCTCGCTGGCGTTCCAGCTTCGTGTAGGTCTCGTCGTTCACTCCGCCACATCCTCCGGCAACCAGGATCGTCAGTGCCGCCGCCATGGCGACCAGTGCCCGGGCGGTCATCGGCCGTCCGTGTTCGGGCTGGTGGGCGTCCGGTCGCTCTCGGGATCGACCGGACCGCGATACCACGGGTCGTGCGCCTGTCCGGCGCGCACGACTTCGTCGTACTGTCCGTTGACGATGTGGGCCATGTTGGCGAGTGACTCCGTGTCGTGGTCGTAGTACTTGACGTGGTCGTCGATGTTGGGCATGGACCCTCTGCTGGTGCTCTCGGCCTGGAAGCGTACGGCACCGAAGTCGTCCTCGGCGGGGTTGTGGCCGAGGCCGGCGCCGGCCATCTGGGCGACGACGCCACCGAGGGGGCCGGTGAGAACCCCCGCGCCGAGGGCCGCAGGGCTGACCCATCCGGTCTGCCCCAACCGGCCGACGAGGTCCTCGCTGTTCGTGCCGACGAAGACGTGGCCCGACCCGACGCCCAGGTCGCCGGCCGAGTCGGCATCGTCGCCCGCGCCAGGACTCCCCAGCAGGACGACGTCGTCGGCACCGGGGTGACGGTCGGTCATCGCGTGGGCGACGGTGGTGGACCCGTAGCTGTGGCCGATGGCGGTGAGGTGGAAGTCGTCGGCGCGCATCGCGTTGAGCCCGTCGAGGGTGTCGGCGAGACGTTCGCCGCCAGCGGCGGCCATATCTTCGGCGGCGACCCCGACCGAGTCGGCACCGCTGGGCGCGTCATAGCCGATCCAGAACATCGTGGCGGTGCTGGTTCCGCCTTCGAAAGCCGCCGCCTGCTGGAGGTTGATGGCGTTCTGGGCGTTGTCGCCGGCGGCCCCCATGTCGGTGGTGAGGCCGGGGACGTTCACCGAGACGTTGTCGGCCGTGTCCAGGTCACCGACTGCCATCGCGACTGCGCCGTCACCATCGAACGCCATGGGGTCGTAGGCGTAGACCTGCGGCACGTAGTTCTCGCCCGTGATCGGGTCGATACTCCTCGAGATCCTCAGCCGTGCTTCCTCGGCGGCCCTGGCGTTGTCGTAGCGGGTCTGCTCGGCGTCGGTGCGCTGGTCCTCGGGGATGGCGCCGAGCTCGGCGAGGTCACGGTCGAGCGAGATCGTGTTCGCGTCGCCCCGGGCCGCCGCCGGGATGCCGTCGGTGTTGCCGACGATCTCGGGGTCGGCAGCGGTCATGGCCGCTCGCTGCTCCTCGGTCAGACCGTCCCACCACGCCTTGACCGCTGTCGGGTCCTTGCCCGACGGCATCGAGTCCCTGGCGGCATCAGCGGGATCGGCGACTCCGGCGTAGGTCTGGTCGACCTGCTGCTCGGTCATCGCACCGCGAAGCGCGGCGGCGACCCTCTCCTCGCTGGCCCGGAGATCCTCGGTCCACCTCACCAGGTCGGATTCGTACGCCTCGACCTGGCTGGTGCAGCGGTCGCAGTCCGACTTGAGGGTGTGTAGCTCTGCCTCGTCGGTGGGGAGCGGATTCGCCCGGGCGGTGAGCGCGTCGACCTGGCGGGCCAGATGCTCCCGGTCGTCCTTGAGCCGTTGATGACGCTTTCTGAGGTCGACCAGGTCGTCGCCGTGGCCCAGGATGGCGTTGGCCGCGGCGCGCAGCGCCAGCGAGCAGGCGTCCACGTGCTTGCCGATGGGATTGAGCGCTTGTGCGTACGCGGCGGCCGACCGGCCGTCGAGCAGCCCGGAGTCCTTGGCCTTCCCGCCCACGAACGAGCCATGGTCGTCGAAGATCGATGAGGAGGTGCGGAGGGTGGACCCGGCTTCGTGGACCTTCTGCCCGTCCGCGGTGAACTCGGGCGTCTCGCTCGGCGTCGGCGGTAGCGAGATGGTGATGGTCACCGGAGCTCCTTGATGCTGCTCAGCACCAAGGATGCGTTGATGTCGGTCTTCGCGTCGGTCCGGAGGATGTCGATCGCGGTGCTCCTCAGCCCGTCGGCCTGGGATTCGGAGAAGCGCGCGGACTTCGTCGCGATCGCCTCCCATGCTTCGACGAACTGCCCGATCAGACTCGCCACTGCGGGCGTGAAGCCACCGGTGCCGACCTCGTGGATCTGCTTCGCGGCGGCGGTGAGATGGAGATTCTCCGTATCCCAGGCGGCAGCGGTGGACCGGACCTTGGCCGGCTCGACGTGCAGCGTCATGTCAACGCCTCCCGTACGCCCGCCGCGGGACGGAGGACCCGGCCGGTCACCGTCACCACGAGTCTGTGATGGGTCTCGGACCAGGCGCCGAGGATCTGGACGTCCGGCTGTGAAGCGGTCCAGCGATGGAACGCCTTCACCGCGACGCGCGAGTCCCACCCCGCTTCTCGAAACGCCTCGTCGAGGCCGGCCAGGATCGTGTCGCCGTCGGCTGCCCGAGCCTCGAGCTGGGCCCAGCGGCGTACGTTCTGGCTGTTGTACGTCTCCCACAGCGGCCCATCCGAGGCCGGCTCCGACACGCGTGCGGTGATGGCTGCGAAGGTCGCGTCCACGACCTGTGCCGAGCGGCTGAGCTCCTCAGACGTCGCCTCGGGTGACGGTTTGGGAGGGTCGTCCGGAGGCAGGATGACGATGTCGACGTCCGGGCGGCGGGCACGTAGCGCAGCGAAGAATGGGTCCGTCACGTCGATGCCTCCCCGAATGACATACACCTGAGACGCTCATTGATGCTCGTGTCGCACCACAAGATAGCAACAAATCGGCACTACGGGCGTTCGCTCGGGAGACGAGGGGGACAACGAGATGCGCGGCAAGGACCAGGAGGTCCTTGCCGCGCATCCGGTCCGGCGCAGGCGACGGAGGTCTAGAACTCGATCGCGCTGTAGGCCTTGAGCTTGGCGAGCTGGTGCTCGGAGGTGACCTTGCGGATGGTGCCCGAGCGGCTGCGCATCACCAGGGAGTCGGTGACGACGGCGCCGTGGGGGAGGTACTGCACGCCGCGCATCAGGTCGCCGTCGGTGATGCCGGTGGCGACGAAGAAGCAGTCGTCGCCGGTGACCAGGTCGTTGGTGTGGAGCACGAAGTCGGGGTCGAGGTTGTGGCCGGCGTCGAGGGCGCGCTGACGCTCTTCGTCGTCCTTGGGCCACAGCCGGCCCTGGATGGTGCCGCCCAGGGCCTTCATCGCGCACGCGGCGACGATGCCCTCGGGGGTGCCACCGATGCCCATCAGCAGGTCGGCGCCGGAGCCGGCGCGGGCGGCCGAGATGGCGCCGGCGACGTCCCCGTCGACGATGAACTTGATCCGGGCGCCGGTCTCGCGGATCTCCTCGACCAGCTTGTCGTGGCGCGGCCGGTCGAGCACGATCACGGTGATGTCGGAGGCCGTGGTGTCCTTGGCCTTCGCCACCGCGGCGATGTTCTCGGCGGCGGGGAGGCGGATGTCGACGACGTCGGCGGCCTCGGGACCGGTGACCAGCTTCTCCATGTAGAAGACGGCGCTGGGGTCGTACATGCTGCCGCGCGGGGCGACCGCCATCACCGCGACCGCGTTGCTCATCCCCTTGGCGGTCAGGGTGGTGCCGTCGATCGGGTCCACCGCGACGTCGCAGTCGGGTCCGGTGCCGTCGCCGACCTGCTCACCGTTGTAGAGCATCGGGGCGTTGTCCTTCTCGCCCTCGCCGATCACGACGGTGCCGTTCATGGCGACCGTGGAGATCATCGTGCGCATCGCGTTGACCGCGACCCCGTCGGCGCCGTTCTTGTCGCCACGACCCACCCAGCGGGCAGCGGCCATCGCCGCCGCCTCCGTCACGCGCACGAGCTCCAGGGCCAGGTTGCGGTCAGGAGCGGTGGGGGCGACGCCGAGCGGCTGGGTGTCGTTCATAGGGCCAATCTATCGGCCGGGCGCGGTGGAGCGGCCACGGTGTCACTTGATCGATCCAGAGACAAGCCTCACAGCGAAACCCGACTGCGGGTGCTCCAGAACCTGCTCGGTGGGGCCGTCCTCGACGATGCGACCGTGCTCGACCACCACCACCCGGTCGGCGAGCGCGCGGGCGTCGGCGGCGTCGTGGGTGACGATGATGGCGGTCCTGTCCTCGAGGGCGGTGCGCAGCGTCTGCCGCAGGGCGGGACGTACGTCGACGTCGAGCGAGGCCATCGGCTCGTCGAGCAGGAGCAGCTCGGGGTCGGCCGCGAGCGCCCGGGCCACCGCCACCCGCTGGGCCTGGCCGCCGGAGATCTGGGACGGCTTGCGCCCGGCGAGCGTCTCGGCGCCGATCTCGGTGAGGTGGCGCACGGCGAGCTCGTGGGCCTCGCGGCGACTTACGCCTCGGGCGCGGGGAGCGAAGGCGACGTTGGCCAGCACCGACAGGTGCGGGAAGAGGAGCGGGTCCTGGGCGAGCAGCGCGACCCCGCGGGCGTGCGGGGGAGTGCCGTCCAGGTCGCGGTCGCCGAGGTGTACCTCTCCTTCGTCGGGGCGCAGGAGGCCGGCGATGACGCCGAGGAGGCTCGACTTGCCGGCACCGTTGGGGCCGGTGAGCGCGACCGTCTCGCCGGCGGCCACGTCGAGGGTGACGTCGATGCCGCGCTGGGCGATCACCGCCCGGAGGTGGAGCTCGCTCATATCGCCCTCCCGTGACGGGCGAAGCCGATCACGGCGACCGCGACGACCACCAGCACCAGCGAGAGCGCGACCGCGGCGTCGGGGTCGTCGACGCGGAGCAGGTAGACCTGCAGCGGCATCGTGCTGGTGACGCCGGGGAGGTTGCCGGCGAAGGTGATCGTGGCGCCGAACTCGCCCAGGCAGCGGGCGAAGGCGAGGACGGAGCCGGAGAGCAGGCCGGGGCCGACAAGGGGGAGCGTGACCCGTCGGAAGACGGTGGTCGGGCGCGCGCCGAGCGTGGCCGCGACCGCCTCGTAGCGGGTGCCGCTGGTGCGCAGCGCGCCCTCGAGGCTGATCACCAGGAACGGCAGCGCGACGAACGTCTGTGCCATCACCACGGCGAGCGTGGTGAACGTGATCTGGATGCCGATCAGGTCCAGCGACTGCCCGAGCAGGCCCCGGCGACCGAAGGTGTAGAGCAGCGCCAGCCCGCTGACGACCGGCGGCAGCACCAGCGGGAGGAGGACCAGCGAGCGCACCAGACCCTGGCCCCGGAAGCTGGTGCGGGCGAGGATCGTGGAGAGAGGTACGCCGAGGACGATGCACAACACGGTGCTCGCCACGGCGGTGCGCAGGCTGAGCCAGAGCGCCTCCAGTGCGGAGGGCGAGGTGATCAGCGCAGGGAAGCTCGCCAGGTCGACGCGGAGGATGATCGCGACGAGCGGGACGATGATGAAGGCCGCGGCGAGGGCCGCCGGGAACCACAGCCAGCGTGGCATACCGACGGACGGACCGGCCCCCCGCTGCCGGTCCGTCCGTCCGGACCTCCCGAGAAGATCAGGGCTGGCCGAAGCCGGCATCGGACAACACCTTCTGTCCCGCCTCGCTCAGCACCAGGTCGACGAACTCCTGGGCGAGGTCGGCATCGTCGGCGCCGTCGAGGGCGCTGATCGGGTAGGTGTTCACGACCTGGTCGGACTCCTCGAACTCGACGCCCGTCACGGTGTCGCCCGCGGCGGTCACATCGGTGACGTACACGAGTCCGGCGTCGGCGTCACCGGAGGTGACCTTGGCGAGCACGTCGCTGACCGACTGCTCCTCGCTGACCGGTTTGATGTCGACGCCCGTCTCAGTCTCCATCTGGGCGGTCGCGTTGCCGCAGGGGACCTCGACCGCGCAGACGACGACCTTGGTGCCGTCCTTGGCGAGATCCTGGAAGGCTTTGATCTTGGCCGGGTTGCCCGGGGGCGTGGCGATCTCGAGGGTGTTGGAGGCGAAGTCCTGCGGGTCGGTGGCCAGGTCGCCGAGCTTGTCCATGTTCTTGGTGTCGGCCGAGGCGAAGACGTCTGCCGGGGCGCCGTCCTCGATCTGGGCCACCAGGTCGGAGGAGCCGCCGAAGCTGGTGGTCACCTTGGCGCCGGGGTGGTCCTTCTCGAACTCCTCGGCCAGCTCGGTGAATGTGTCGGTCAGCGAGGCCGCAGCGAAGACGGTCAGCTCCTGCTCCTGCGTCCCCTCGCTCGAGCTCCCGCATCCAGCGAGCGCGAGCAAGGCCGTCACGGCGACAGCGGTGGAGATTGTGGTCTTCGTGATCATGGGCGCTCCACTACGACGTTGGTTGACTTGATCGATGCCACGGCGCTGACACCGGGCTCGAGGCCGAGCTCGGTGGCGGCCTCTGCGCTCATCAGCGAGACGATCCGGTAGGGCCCGCAGACCATCTCCACCTGGGCCATCACGGTGTCCAGCGTGGTCTTGGTGACGATCCCGAGCATCCGGTTGCGGGCACTGACCGCCTTGGCCCGGTCCGGGTTGGGGGCATCGGCCAGCTCCGTGGCCAGCTCGGCGAGGACGATGCCGTCGACGACCGCCCGACCGTTCTCCGTTGTCGCCTCGACCCGGCCCGCGTCGATCCAGCGGCGCACGGTGTCGTCGCTGACGCCGAGAAGATCGGCGGCTTCGGCGATGCGGTACGTGGTCACCGGAGAAGTATCGCATCTGCGGAGCATTGGTGCGCAAGATGTCCTCATCTGCGGAACACTTGGCGGTGCTGGCCGAGCTCGTCGAGACCACGATTCGAGCGAACATCGGTCGAGTGGGACCATGGAGGGCGTGAGCGACACCGATCAGCAGCAGCCCGCCCAGCCGTCGAGTCAGCCGACGGGCGAGCAGCCGGAGGTCCCGGCGCGCAGCTACCCCCGCACCTTCGGCGCCCTGATCGGGTCGATGATCTTCCTGCTCGTCCTCGTCGTCCCGATCGTGCTGATCGTGCAGTGGCGCGGCAACCTCGAGCGCGAGGTCAGCGGTGCCAACGAGACCTACAAGGCCGACTGGGCCGAGGCCGTACGCAGCGCCCAGACCGCCGACCTCGACGTCGTCTACCCGCGCGAGCTGCCCTCGGGCTGGTACGCCAACACCGACCCGTCGTACCAGGGCGGTGAGGAGCCCGCGTGGACCATGTCGTTCGTCAAGGGCGAGACCTCCTACGTCGGCGTGGAGCTCTCGGCCCGCTCCGCCCAGGCGCTGGCCCAGAAGAACGTCGACACCCAGGCCAAGGAGGGCGACGAGGTCACCATCAAGACCGACGTGGCCAACACCTGGACCGAGTGGTCCGACTCCGACGGCGACACCGCCTACTCCGCCGACGTCGACGGCCAGACCCTGATGCTCTGGGGCCCCAAGGACGGCGACGTACGCGACTACCTCGCCCTCCTCACCACCGAGCCCCTGAAGTAGCGACCACCGCTGGTCGAGCCGCCGGAGTCGTGTACTCCGCTGGTCGAGCCGCCGGTGTCGTGTACTCCGCTGG
This sequence comes from Nocardioides sp. NPDC047086, assembly GCF_040643685.1. Lineage (NCBI taxonomy): Bacteria > Bacillati > Actinomycetota > Actinomycetes > Propionibacteriales > Nocardioidaceae > Nocardioides > Nocardioides sp. NPDC047086. Next base: position 51,223 of record NZ_JBEYUV010000026.1, on the reverse strand, counting down.
TCGAGCCGCCGGAGCCGCTAGGCGGAGGCGTGTCGAGACCAACACGCTCGCTGGCGCTCACGGCTCGACCAGCGGGGTGAGTCAGTCTTCGGCGATCGCGGCGTCGATCTTCTGCCGGGCGCCGTCGAGCCACTCCTGGCACAGTGTGGCCAGCTTCTCGCCGCGCTCCCACAGAGCCAGCGACTCCTCGAGGGTGATGCCGCCGGCCTCGAGCTTGCGAACGACCTCGACCAGCTCCTCGCGGGCCTGCTCATAGGACAGGTTCTTGTCGTCGTCAGTCATCGGCTGCGTCTTTCTCGGTCGAGGTGATGGTGGCGGCCAGGCGGCCGTCGGCGAGGCGGATGCTGACGGCGGCGCCCTCGGCGGCGTCGGCGACGCTGGTGAGCACGTGCCCGTCGGCATCCTGGGCGACGGCGTACCCCCGTCTCAGCGTCTCCAGAGGTGAGAGTGCGCGGGCGCGGGCGCGGTGGTGGCCGATGTCGTCGGCGGCCCGGTCGAGGGCATGCCCGACGGTGCGGCGGGCGCGGTCGCGCAGGGAGGTGACCTCATCGCGCCGGGCGTCGATCAGCGAGCGCGGATCGGCCAGCACCGGCCGCGAACGGAGCGCGTCCAGGAGCGTCTGCTCGCGATGGATCAGCGCGGCGATCCCGCCGCGGAGCCGGTCGCGCCCGGTCGCGACGATCCGCTGCTCCTCGACCACGTCGGGCACGACGAGCTTGGCGGCATCGGTCGGCGTCGAGGCTCGTACGTCGGCAGCCAGGTCCAGCAGCGGCGAGTCGGGCTCGTGGCCGATCGCCGAGACGACCGGGGTGCGAGCGGCGTGCACCGCACGGATCAGGTGCTCGTCGGAGAAGGGCAGCAGGTCCTCGACCGAACCGCCGCCGCGGGCGATGACGATCACGTCGACCTCGGGGTCGCGGTCGAGCCGCTGTAGCTTCTCGACGACGTCGGCGGCGCTGCGCGCCCCCTGCATCGCGGCGTACGCCACCTCGAACCGCACCTGCGGCCACCGTCGCCTCGCGTTCTCGAGCACGTCGCGCTCGGCCGCGGAGTTGGCCGCGGTGAGCAGCCCGACCTTGGTCGGCAGGAAGGGGAGCGGGCGCTTGAGCTCGGCGGCGAAGAGCCCCTCGGCGGCCAGCAGCTGCCGGCGCTGCTCGAGCCTGGCGAGCAGCTCACCGAGCCCGACCGGGCGGATGTCGCGGGCCTGCAGGGACAGGGTGCCGCGGTTGGCGTAGTAGGACGGCTTCGCGTGGATGATCACCGAGGCGCCCTCGACCAGCGGCGGGTTGAGGCTGTCGAGCAGGAACCGTGTGCACGTCACCGGCACCGAGATGTCTGCCACCGAGTCGCGCAGGGTCAAGAAGACCGTCTGCATCCCCGGCCGCCGGCTCAGCTGCGCCACCTGCCCCTCCACCCAGACCGCACCGAGCTTGTCGATCCAGCCGCCGATCGCGTTCGCGATCTGCCGCACCGGGGCGGGCGACTCGGGAGAGGTGTCCAACGCCATGGCGCCAACCCTAGTGCCGCCGAGTCGGCTCATCCTGACCCAGATCCTCGCCGAGTCGGCGCGTCATGACGAGCCGACTCGGCGAGGACGGCGGTCAGGATGCGCCGACTCGGCGGGTTTCAGGAGGGATCTCTAGACTGGAGCCATGAGCATCGACCTCGGCACCCCACGCCTGATCTCCGACGACGAGAAGGCTGTCCTCCTCGCGGAGCCGCGCGGCTACTGCGCGGGGGTGGACCGGGCCGTGATCACCGTCGAGGAGGCGCTGGACCTCTACGGCGCGCCGGTCTACGTGCGCAAGGAGATCGTGCACAACAAGCACGTCGTCGACGATCTGCGCAACCGCGGCGCGGTGTTCGTCAACGAGCTCGACGAGGTGCCCTCGGGTGCGACCGTCGTCTTCTCCGCCCATGGCGTCTCCCCGGCGGTCCACGCCGACGCGGCCGTGCGTGAGCTGAAGACGATCGACGCGACCTGCCCACTGGTCACCAAGGTCCACCTGGAGGCCAAGCGGTTCGCGCGCGAGGGCTACAGCATCCTGCTGATCGGCCACGCCGGTCACGAGGAGGTCGAGGGCACGATGGGTGAGGCGCCCGAGGCGACCACGCTCGTCGAGGGCCCCGGCGACGTATCCGGCATCGAGGTCGCCGACCCCGCCAAGGTCGTCTGGCTCTCCCAGACCACCCTCTCGGTCGACGAGACCATGGAGACGGTCGCCGCGCTCCGGGCGAAGTTCCCCGAGCTGCTCGACCCGCCCAGCGACGACATCTGCTACGCGACCCAGAACCGTCAGCAGGCGGTCAAGGAGATCGGCGGGGCCAGCGATCTGGTCATCGTCGTCGGCTCGGGCAACTCCTCCAACTCGGTCCGCCTGGTCGAGGTCGCTCTCGAGGCCGGAGCCAAGGCCGCTTACCGCGTCGACGACGCCGGTGAGATCGACGAGTCCTGGCTCGAGGGCGTACGCAGCGTCTCGGTCACCTCCGGGGCCAGCGTGCCCGAGAAGCTGGTCGAGGGTGTCGTCGAGTTCCTCAAGGAGCGCGGCTTCCCTGACGCCAAGGCACACAAGAGTGCCGAGGAGTCGCTCATCTTCGCGCTGCCCACCGAGCTGCGCAAGGACCTGAAGGCCGCTGCCGCGAGGGGTTGATCCCGGCCCGCCCATGGGCGTTAGGGTCGAGGGGTGGCCCGATATCTCGACGTACACCCTGACAACCCGCAGTCCCGTCTGATCAGCCAGGTCGTCGATGCCCTGCGTGAGGACCAGCTGATCGCGTATCCGACCGACTCCGGCTACGCGCTCGGCTCGCGGATCGGCAACAAGGACGGGCGCGACCGGATCCTGCGGATCCGTGGTCTCGACGACCGCCACCACTTCACGTTGATCTGCAAGGACTTCGCGCAGCTCGGCACGATGGTCCACGTCGACAACAGCGCCTTCCGGGCGATCAAGCACGCGACGCCGGGGCCCTACACGTTCATCCTCCCGGCGACCCCCGAGGTGCCGCGACGGCTGATGCACCCGAAGAAGAAGACCGTCGGCGTACGCATCCCCGAGCACGCCGTCGTGCAGGCGCTGCTCGAGGAGCTCGGTGAGCCGCTGCTGTCCTCGACGCTGATCCTGCCCGGTGAGACCGAGCCGGAGGTCTTCGGCTGGAACGTCAAGGAGGCGCTCGACCACCAGGTTGACATCGTCATCGAGGCCGGTGAGACCCCGGCCGAGCCGACCACGGTCATCGACTGGTCCGACGGTCAGCCCGAGATCATCCGTGAGGGTGCCGGCGACGTCTCCGGGTTCCTCGCGCTGGACTGATGATCAGGAGGCCAGCGCGCGCTCGCGCTCGACCTCGTCGCGGCTCTCGCTGCGCTGTCGTAGCACCCGGCGGCGCATCACCAGGCAGCCCAGGCATCCCGCGTAGCCGATGAACAGGCTGATCGCGTGGTGTCCGAGGCCGCTGACCACGGCTTGGACGAAGCCGTCCTCCGCGTCGGCGATCGACCCGGGCTGGGTCGCGGCGAGCAAGATGAAGATGCCGAGCATGATCAGCGGCGGGAGCACGCCGACCACGAAGAAGTCGCTGGGTCTGACGATCAGCGCGAGCGTCAGCGCGATCGCCACGAAGGTGAAGTCGAAGAGCAGGCCGATCTGATCGTCGATGAGAAGATCGACGAAGGTCACCGTGAGCGACGTGGCGGATCCGAGCGCGACAACATGGCGGCCGGACTCGCGTCCTTCCTCCCAGATGGTGCGCTGACTCATGGGGTCACGATCTCTCGTATGCAGCCTGTGTATCAGAACCCACGGTAGGGCCCGGCACACCGTCATTCTCGGCGGCGCGCCGATCATCCTCCCTTACGCTGCTCAGCCGCTCAACGGCGCGTATCTCCACCGGACGCGGCGTCTCGAGTACATCATCGGTTACCGATAATTCATTGAAACGACGCGCGGCCACCAGGACCCGATTGTCGAGAGATCCGATCGCCTGGTTGTACCGGGTCACCGCGGTGTTGAGGGAGCGCCCGATCCCGTCCAGGTGGGTCGACATCGTGGAGAGCCGCTGGTGCAGGTCGCGGCCGAGCCGGTGGATCTCCCGGGCCTGCTCGGCGAGCGCCTCGTGGGACCAACCGTGCGCCACCGTGCGCAACAGGGCGATCAGTGTCGTCGGTGAGGCCAGCACGACGCGGCGCTCCGCGGCGTACTCGATCAGGCCGGGCTCGGTCTCCAGGGCCGCGGAGAGGAACGACTCCGCCGGCACGAAGAGCACCACGAACTCGGGTGACTCCTCCAGGAAGCGCCAGTAGGACTTCGAGGCCAGCTGGTCCACATGCGTACGCAGTTGGGCGCTGTGCCGGCGCAGATGAGCGCGGTAGTCGTCCTCGTTGTCCGCGGCCGCGGCGTCGAGGTAGGCGTCCAGCGGGACCTTGGAGTCGACGACCAGCTCCTTGTTGCCGGACAGGTGCACGACCAGGTCGGGGCGCAGCCGCCCGTCCTCGAGATGGACCTGCTCGGAGAAGTCGCACTTGTCCACCAGCCCGGCGAGCTCCACCGCACGGCGCAGGTGCATCTCGCCCCAACGGCCTCTGACCTGGGGTTTCCGCAGCGCCGTCGACAGTGACCGGGTCTCGGTCTGCAGCCGCCCGACCTCGGTCTCGAACTGCCCCTGCCAGCGGGCCCGCTCCCGGTCGAGATGCTGCATCTGGTCGCTGAGCCGGTCGAGCCCCTGCATCACCTCGGCCTGGTCCACCATCCCCGCCGCGACCGTCCCGACGCTCCGGGCCCGCGCCCACAGCGCCCCGAGCACGACGCCCAGGGCAAGACCGATCACCAGTCCGAGCACGAGGATCCAGATCTCCATGACATCGATCCTCGCAGGGACCACCGACAATTTGTTCGGATGGGCACGCGCAGCCGTTCGTGGTTCCATGGAGACATGGCCTACAACGTCGAACTGGCCGAACGGGTGCGGGACCTGATGCCCGCCGGTGCCACCGAGGTGAAGATGTTCGGTGGGCTGGCGTTCATGGTGAACGGCAACATGGCGTGCGCGGTCGGCGCCGACGACCTGCTCGTACGCACCGGAAAGTCGGCCTACGAGGCCGCCATCGCGGCGGGTGCCGAGCCGATGATCATGGGTGCCCGGACGATGTCCGGCTACGTCAACGTCGCCGCCGACCTGCTCAACGGCGATGCGCTCGCCGACTGGATCAGGCGCGGCGTCGCCACGGCCGAGTCACTGCCGCCGAAGCCAGCGAAGTAGCTGGCCTCAGTCGGCGAGATCGACGATCACCGGGGCGTGGTCGGAGGGCGCGCCGGTGCCGATGGCGGGGTTGCGCTCGTCGAGGTCGACGAACGCGCCGGTCACCCGCGAGGCGAACGAGGGTGAGCCGAGGACGAAGTCGATGCGCAGGCCGCGGTTGCGCTCGAAGCGCTGCCGGTAGTAGTCGAAGTAGGTGTAGGCCTCCGGACCCGGCACGAAGGGGCGTACGACGTCCTTGAAGTCCTTCTCGATGGCGAAGAAGGCGTCGCGCTCGGCAGGAGTGAGGTGGGTCTTGCCGACGAACTGCTTGGGGTCGAAGCAGTCCTCGTCGAACGGGCACACGTTCCAGTCGCCGACCATCGTCGAGGGTCCGTCGTGCCAGGCCGTCGCGGCCTTCTGCAGCGCGGCCAGCCACTCCAGCTTGTAGGCGTAGTGCGGGTCGTCGGGCTTGCGGCCGTTCGGGACGTAGACCGAGGTGACACGTACGCCGCCGCATGTCGCCGAGAGCGCCCGAGCCTCCGCCACGTCCTTGAACGACGGCATCCCCTCGAACCCGACCTCGATGTCGGACAACCCGACCCGGGAGAGCAGCGCGACGCCGTTCCACTGGTCGTAGCCCACCGAGGCGATCTCGTAGCCACGGGCCTCCAGGCCCATCGTCGGGATCTGGTCGGGCTTGGCCTTGGTCTCCTGCAGGGCGAGCACGTCGATCGAGTGTCGTTCGAGGAAGGCCTCGACGCGGTCGATGCGGGAGCGGATGGAGTTGATGTTCCAGGTGGCGATACGCACGCCCGTCAGACTATCCGGGACCGGCTGTGGACTACCGTTTGAGGCGTGGGCAGCGCGACGATCGAGATGCACGGGGTCCGGCGTCTCTATGAGCAGGCCGACCTCTCCGAGCTGATCGCCCTCGACGACATCGACCTGACCATCGAGCCCGGCACGTTCGTGAGCATCATCGGGCCCTCGGGGTGCGGCAAGTCGACGCTGTTGCGGCTGATCAGCGGGCAGGAGAAGCCGGAGGCAGGCACGATCACCGTGTGCGGCCTGACCCCGAAGGAGGCCGCCGAGGCGAAGGCCTTCGGGTTCGTACCGCAGTCCCCGGCCCTGCTGCCCTGGCTGAGCGTGCTCGGCAACGTGACGCTGCCGCACAAGGTGAATCGCCGCAGCGACCGAGGCCGCCCCGACCTCGAGGCGATGCTGCGCGAGGTCGGCCTGGGGGAGTCGCTCCACAAGCTCCCCGCCGAGCTCTCGGGCGGCATGAAGCAGCGGACCGCGATCGTACGCGCCTTCGGGCTGCGCCCCGACGTACTCCTTCTCGATGAGCCCTTCGGTGCGCTCGATGAGTTCACCCGCGAGGCGCTCCAGGAGCAGCTGCTGGAGCTGTGGGAGCAGACCCGCGCGACGGTCGTCTTCGTCACCCACTCGATCTCCGAGGCGGTCAGGCTCTCGGACAAGGTCGTGGTGATGGCTCCGCGTCCGGGCCGGATCACCGATGTCATCGACATCGACCTGCCCCGCCCCCGCCACCAGGAGCTCCTCACCTCGCCGGAGTTCCATGCCTACGAGCTCGCCCTCCGCGGCAGCCTGCGGGACGCCTTCAGTCACGGAGAGGTCGTCTCGTGACCCTGGACCCCGGTACGCAGCCGGCCCCTCGGCAGCGGCCACATCTGGTCGTGCCCACCCTCGAGCAGCTCGCCGCGCGCCGCCTGCGCCGCCGCACTCGGCTGCTCCGCCCGGCCTACTGGCTGCCGTTCGTCCTCCTCGTCGCGGTGCTCGGGTTCGCCTGGGAGCTGGGCGCGCGGCGGATGCCCTACCTGTTCGCGCCGCTCAGCGACATCGTGAGCGTGCTGCGCGAGGACCCGGGCTACTTCCTGACCAACACCCTGGTCACGCTCGGCGAAGCGCTGGTTGGGCTCGGGATCGGGTTCGTCGCCGCCTTCGCGCTCGCGGTCGTGGTGAGCGAGGTCGGGGTGGTGCGGCGTGCGGTGATGCCGGTGGCCGTCGTGCTCTCGGTGACGCCGCTGGTGGCGATCGCGCCGCTGCTCGTGGTCGCGCTCGGGTTCGGGATGGGGCCGAAGGTCGTCCTGACCGCGCTGGTCTGCTTCTTCCCGATCCTGATCAACGTGGCGACCGGGCTGCGGGCGGTGCCGTCGCCGGTGCTGCAGGTCTACCGCACCGTGGCCGCGAGCCGGCTGGAGGTGCTGCGCCACCTGCGGGTGCCGGCCTCGCTGCCCTACGTCTTCGCGTCCCTGCGGATCGTCTTCCCGCTGTCGATGATCGGCGCCGTCGTGGCCGAGCTCTCCGCCGCGGGGTCGGCCGACGGCCTCGGCAGCGTGATCCAGGTGGCCAGCTCGCAGAACAGACTGGCTACGGTGTGGGCAGCGATCTTCGTCCTCGCGGCGCTCGGGTCGTTGCTGTTCTGGCTCGTGACGCTCGCCGAGCGTCGAGTGCTCCACTGGCACGAGTCCTGATCCTTGCGTTGAAGGAGCCCTTCATGTCTCGCGTACGCCCGCTCGCCGCTGCTCTCACATCGGCGGTCGTCCTGCTCGGTGCGCTGACCGCCTGCGGGTCCTCGCAGAACTCCGCCGGCGAGACGGGCAGCGCGGTCTCGGCCGAGCGCTGCGAACAGAACCAGCAGGCCGGGAAGATCACCTACATGTCGGGCTACTACTGGCAGGCGTCGGCCTCGATCATGGAGGCCATCGCCGCTGATCGGCTGGGCTACTTCGATGATCTCTGCCTCGACGTCGAGCTCCAGCCGGGATCGGGCGACGTCTCCCAGAACGCCAAGCTGATCGCTGCCGGCAAGGTCCAGGTCGGTCCGCTCTCGGAGCAGGACATCATGACCTCCAACGCGAGCGGCCTGAAGGTGCTCGGCGTCTCCTCCTACTCCAACGCCGGCCTCGACGTGCTCATGACCGGCACCGACATCACCGACCTGAAGCAGCTCGAGGGCAAGACCCTCGGTCACAAGGGCTGGGTGCCTGTCGGCGTGCAGGCGATGCTCGCCGAGGCCGGGGTGGACATGGCGAAGGTGAAGCAGGTCAAGGTCGGCTACGACCCCGGCATCCTGCCGCGCGGCCAGGTCGACGCGCTGGTCGGCTTCGTCTCCAACGAGCCCAACCAGCTGAAGGCGGCCGGCGAGAAGGTCACCGTCTGGGAGCCGACCGACTTCGACGTGCCGGGCTCCCTCGGCGCCTTCTCCGTCAACCCCGCATGGGCGAAGAAGCACCCGACCGCTGTCCAGGACTTCCTGCGCGCCGTCTTCAGGGCCTACACCTACTGCGCCGCCTCTGACCACGTCGAGGAGTGCATCGACTACCAGCACGACCTCGCCGGTGCCGAGTCCGACAAGAAGCACGAGACCGCGATCTGGCGCACCGAGGTGAAGGTCGCCTCCGACAACCCGCTCCCGGGCAGGTTCGGCTCGGTCGACCCCGACAACGTCGCGGCGCTGGCCGGGGTCGTGACGGCGTACGCAGGGCAGAAGGTCACGCCCGAGCAGGCCGCCTCGTGGTTCGACACGTCCTTCGCCGAGGCCGTCGTCGACGACAGCGACAAGGTGATCTGGCCCGCTCCGTGATGCCTCAGCTGGCAAACGTAGGGATTGATCTCGAAAGCTTTGCCTGTTCCAAGGCAATTTGACCGAAGTTTCTATAGTCCGTTCCGGGTCGCAGCGCTTGAATCTCCTGTGGCTGCCGGCGTCCATCGCCGGCGGCCGTTCACGAATCCAGGAGGAAGAGCTATGCGAGTTCGTATTCCCATGATGATCGCCGCGGCTGCGGGTGCCGCGGCGCTGACTGCGTCGATGGTTCCCGCATTCGCCGAGGAGGCCCCGAGCTACCAGGAGTTCGAGGCGTCCACGTACGTCGACGTCGACGGTCAGTACGTCGTCAACGGCGACGAGGTCGTGTCCAACCAGGGTGACCTGCACAGGTTCTACAGCTCGATGGTCTCGACGCCGAAGCACGTCCCGGAGGACGGCCTCATCGTCAACACCGTCAGCGGCAAGGACGACAAGTGGTCGGCCTCCCAGGCGCTCAACCTGACCTACTGCGTCTCGGACAAGTTCGGCAGCAACAAGGCCGGCATCGTCACTGCGATGGAGCAGGGTGCGGGGCTGTGGGAGGCGGCGAGCTCGGCGGTCGAGTTCACCTACGTGCCCGCCCAGGACGCCTCGTGCACCACCCGCAACTCCAACGTGCTCTTCTCGGTCGAGCCGGTGAACACCTCGCAGTACATCGCGCGGGCGTTCTTCCCCTCCACCTCGAAGCGCTCGCGCAACGTGCTCATCGACGACTCGATCTTCTCCTCGGGCAGCTGGGAGCCGGGTGACATCCTCGGTCACGAGCTCGGTCACACCCTCGGCTTCCGCCACGAGCACACCCGCCCGGAGGCCGCGACCTGCTTCGAGGACAACAACTGGCGTGCGCTGACCCCGTACGACTCCTCCTCGATCATGCACTACCCGCAGTGCAACGGCGGCTCCTCCGACCTGGAGTTCCAGGCCTCCGACGCAACCGGGGTCCGGGCGCTGTACGGCTCCTGATCACAAACAGCACCAGGGCGGCCCTCCCGGTCTCGGGAGGGCCGCCCTTCATGTGTCTGCTAGTACGACAGCCCGTGCCCGAGCGGGAAGAGGTCCGGGATCTCCACCGGGAGCTTGCCGCTCGGGTCGACCTCGCCATGGAGCACCCGCACCAGCGACTCCAGCTGGTGGGAGGTGTAGCCGTAGGTGTCGAGAACCGTCGCGGCCTCGGGGAACGACGTGACGTCGTAGGGGTTGCGCATCGCCGCCACGACCACCGGGGTGTCGGTGGCAAGCAGTGCCTTGACCAGCTTGGTCTGGGCCACGGACGCCGGGGTCGGCTGGCCCGTCGCCGGGTTGATCTGCCAGGCGTTGTTGGTCGGCACCACGACCAGATCCTTGCCCGCGGCCGCCTCGACGGCGGCGTCGATCTGCGCGTCGGTCGGGGTGGTGCCCGACTGCAGCACCTGGGTCGTCGCGCCGCGCTTCTGGAACCCGGCCGCGATGCCCGCGGTCGTGTCCACGCCCCAGCCCGCGACCAGGACGTCCTTCGGTCCGGGCGCCAGCGGCAGCAGGTCGTCGTCGTTCTTCACCAGGGTCGTGGTGCGGTCGGAGATGGCCTGGGCATCGGCCTTGTGCGCCGGGTCGCCGAAGACCGCCGGAGCGGCAGCCGCGTTGACGTACGGGCTCTCGAAGATCTCGTTGTCGAGCTTGTGCTTCAGGATCCGGTAGACCGACTCGTCGAGCCGCTTGCGCGAGATGGTGCCGTCCTTGACCGCGTCGAGGACCGCGGCGTACGCCGTGTCCATCTGCGGCGGGATGAGCAGCTGGTCGGCACCGGCGAGGAACGCCTCGACCGGCGCGACGTCGGGCGGGTACGTCGCGCTCGCGCCCTGCATGTCGAGGGCGTCGGTCACGATCAGGCCGTCGAAGCCCATCTCCTCGCGGAGCAGACCGGTCAGGATCGGCTCCGACATGGTCGCCGGCTCGCCGCTCGGGTCGATCGCGGGCACGGTCACGTGAGCGGTCATGATCGCGTCGATCCCGGCGTCGATCGCGGCCTCGAAGGGCGGCAGGTCGATCGACTCGAGCTCTTCGCGGCTGTGGGTCACCTCGGGCAGGCCGTAGTGGCTGTCAGTGCCGGTGTCGCCGTGGCCGGGGAAGTGCTTGGCGATCGAGGAGAGGCCGCCGGCGTCGAAGCCGCCGACCTCGGCGGCGACGATGTCGGAGACCGCGTCGGAGTCGGCCCCGGCGCTGCGGATGCCGATGACCGGGTTGTTGGGGTTGAGGTTGACGTCGGCGACGGGCGCGTAGTCCTGGGTGACACCGACGGCGGCCAGCTCGGTGCCGATCACCTCGGCGGACCGGGCCGCGTCCACGGTCGAGCCATCGGCGCCCAGCGCCATCTGGCCCGGCATCTGGGTCGCGCCGCTGGCCGGACCGAAGCGGGCCACGAGCGCGCCGCCCTCTTGGTCGACCGCGATGTTGAGCGGGATCTTGGGCCGCTGCCGCAGCGCGGCGCGCTGGAGACCGTTGGAGAGCGTCGCCACCTGAGCCGCGTCACCGATGTTGTCGGGGCCTCGGGTGGTGAAGTAGATGACCCCGCCGGGCTGGTACTTGGCGATCGCCTGCGCCGGGGTGTCCACGCCGTAGAGCTTCTGGTTGCCGGCCTTCGCCGCGTCGCTGACGTTGTCGGCGTCGCGTCCGTAGACCTCGATCACGAAGAGCTGGCCGACCTTCTGCGGCAGCGACATGTGGCGCATCAGCGAGACGATCTGGCCGTGCTGGGACGGCTTCTTGCCGGCGGTGGCCGCGGGCCGGTCGGGTTCCGCGGCGTGGGTTGCTGCGTACGGCATCGCCACCGCGACCGCAGCGGCCAGTCCCGCAGCCGCCAGCCTTCCGCGCCTGGTCAGTGTCGTTCTGCTCATGACAACCTCCCCATCTGCGCCGCTGCTGTGCGGCACGGCGATTCACTTTAGGGGCTACCAACCGGTCACGGAAGAAAATTGCCGAGTCCGTGCAATCGCCGGCGGACGATTTTCGCCGGATCGGTGGACAGAACGCCCTGGCAGGGCCAGGGTGAACCTTCGTGCGCATCGTTGTCGGAGCCGCAGCGGCGGCCACTCTCGCTGTCACCACCCTCACGTTCGCGCCGGCGGCGCAGGCTGTGCAGCCAGGGGGTGCGTACGACTGGACGTCGGTGAACGTCGACACGACCCAGGGATTCCGGGCGCTGGACGCCGTCGATGCCAGGACCGCGTGGGTCGGCGGGGACGGCGGGGGAGTGTTCCGTACCACCGACGGTGGCACGACCTGGGACGAGGTCTCGCCGCCTGGATCCGACGGGCTGCTCTTCCGCGACGTCGAGGCACGCTCGGCGAGCGAGGCGGTGGTGCTCTCCATCGGTGAGGGCGAGGCGAGCCGGATCTACAAGACCACCGACGGCGGGGTGACCTGGACCGAGACGTTCCGGTCCGCGGAGCCGACCGCGTTCTACAACTGCGTCGATTTCTGGCCCGGCGGCAAGCGCGGGATCGCGATGAGCGACCCGGTCGACGGCGAGTGGCGCATCATCACGACCTCCGACGGCGGCGACACCTGGAGGATCGCGGACACGCGTGGCCTCGAGGCGCCGGGCGAGTTCGGCTACTCGGCCAGTGGGACCTGTCTGGTCACCGCCGGGGCGCGCGACGCCTGGATCGGCGGTGGGGGTGCCGCAGCGAAGATCTACGCCACCCACGACGGCGGCCGCTCCTGGTCGTCGGCCGACTCGACGATTGCCACCGGCGAGGCCGCCGGCGTCTTCGGGCTCGGCTTCCGCAACCCTCGCCAGGGGATCGCGGTCGGTGGCGACTTCGGTCTCGAGGACGACGGCGTCGACCGCGCCGCCTACTCCACCGACGGCGGCCGCACCTGGGTCAACTCTGAGTCCGACCTGGGCGGATACCGCGAAGCGGTCGCCTGGATCGGCGGCCGTACCGCGATCGCCGTGGGTCCCAACGGCAGCGACATCAGCCACGACAACGGCCGGTCCTGGAAGCCGTTCGGCGCCACCCAGACCCGCTTCCACACCGTCGACTGCGTCCCTGGCGCGTGCTGGGCCGCCGGTGCGGGCGGACGGGTCGGAGTGCTCGGCCGCTGAGCGTCAGATCGTGAGCCCGATCGTCATCGGGCCGCTCGGCGCCATCTCGTGCTCACCGCGCTCGATGCAGAACTCGTTGCCCTCGGGGTCACGGAGCGCGACGAAACCGGTCCCGTCCTCCTTGCGGTGGTCGCCGAAGACGGTGGCGCCGAGCGAGAGCGCTCGCTCGACGAGCTCGTCGCGGGTGGTGTCCTCCGGCTTGATGTCGATGTGGACCCGGTTCTTCGCCGTCTTCGCCTCGGGCACCGGGACGAAGAGGAACATCAGCTCCTTCGACGGGAAGCTGCGGGCAACGATCACCTCCGGGTCCTCGTCGTAGAAGAGGTGCCAGCCGGCGACCGCCGACCAGAACTCCGCGAGCTTGCGGGGGTCGGCGCAGTCGAAGGTGAGGTGACGGATCTGGATGCTCATGGGCGGATCATCTACCGAAGCCTCGATCGAAGGGAACGGGTTATTCGACGAACTCCGAGACCGTACGCGGCGTGGCCGCCGCCGTGAGTGCGACGGCCGTCTCGAGCGGCACGTCCGGGATGTCGACGTGCTCCTGGCCGGCCGCGGTCATCGCGGTGACCTGGGCCAGGCCGATGCGGCGGTCGAAGAACGTCTGCCTGACCCGCCAGCCGATGATGCCGTCGGTCTGCAGCGCGGTACGCACGGCGGTGTAGGAGCCTGAGCGGACGACCAGATAGCGGTCGGTGAGCGCATGGCCGAGGTGCCGGTGGCGCAGCTCGGCACCGAGCAGCCCCAGGACGAGGGCCAGCAGCATCACGGCGACCGGGATCCACCAGATCCAGGTGTCGCCGAAGATGCCGAGCAGCACGGTCGGGACGAGCGCGACGAGCGTCCAGATGACGGTGCCGAGGACCGCTCGGAACCAGTAGCGCCGACGTGGCCGCGGCCCGTGGCCGGTGAGCGCCGCCGAGAACGCGTCCTCACCGAGGATGTCGGTGCCGACCTCGGAGACGACCTGCTCCGGCGCGGTCGGCAGGACCGCGGGGGAGTTGTCGTCGAGCCCGGTCGTCAGCAGGTTGAGGTCGGCACCGCCGGCCAGGCTGATCAGCGGGCCCACGGTGGAGGTGGCGCCGCGTACCTTCGCCTCTTCCACCGTCGTCGCGCGGGTGCTGGTCAGGCCGAAGCTGCGTCGCAGCGTGGTGCCTTCCCGGCCCTGCTCCCGCACGACCTGGAGGTCCCACCAGCGCACCGCGTAGCCCACACACGACCCGATCGCCCATACGGCCATCGCCCCGACGACCGCGATCGGCACGGCGATGAACAGCATGTGGACGACCTCGTCGACCGGGACACCGTTGATCTCGCCGTTGGTGACCCGGACGCCGAGCGACTCCCACGGGATCAGGTCGGAGAACGCGCCGAAGACCGCGCCCAGACCACCCAGCGCGATCGCGAGGTTCCGCAGGTTGAGCGGGGCGTACCTGATCCAGGACCAGTCGAGCCTGGCCACGACCTCGCCCTCGGTGGTCGAGCTCGTCGAGACCTCGTTCGCGGATACGCCGCCCCCGGAGGCCTCTGCGGGCGTGGCGTCCGGAGGTGCTGACGGCGCGGCGTGCAGCAGCTCGCGCCGCAGCCGCGCGGCCGCGTCCTTGGTCAGCGAGTCGAGGGTGATCTGGCCCTCGTCGACCCCGGTCCCGACGTTGACCTTGGTGACCCCGAGGGCGCGGTGGATGAGGGTCGAGCTCAGGTCGACGCTGCGCACCCGGTCGAGCCGGGCGGTCAGGGTGGTGCGGTTGAGCAGGCCCTTGCGTACCTCCAGGTGCGTGGGCGTGACCCGGTAGGTCGTGGTCAGCCACGGGATCATCCCGGCCAGGGCCGCGAACACGGCGATGCCGGCCGCGACCAGCAGACCGATGACCACGTTCGCCTGGCCAGCGGTGAAGGCACCGATCGCGGCCGGGATGATCGCCTGGCGCAGCGTCGAGAGCGGGCTGACGACCGCGGTCCAGCCGGCCAGCCGCTGCCACTCCGCATCCGGAACGGCAGGAGCGGCAGCGGCCTCAGGGACCTCAGGAACGTCAGGGAGCTCGGGCGTGCTCACGTCGCGTCCTCGGGCGTCGCGGCGGTGATGGCCACCAGCTTCGCGACCACCTCCAGCGCCAGCGCGTCGTCGAGGCAGGCGATCTGGACGATGCCGGCCGAGGAGGCGGTGGAGACCTTGACCGTACGCAGCCCGAACTGCCGCATCAGCGGCCCCTGCGTCGAGTCGACCGTCTGCACCCGGGAGAGCGGCACGATCTCGTCGACCACGGTGAGCCACCCATGGCGTACGTGGACGGCGATGTCGGTCACCTCCCACCGGTGGATCCGGAACCGGATCGAGGGCACGAAGGTCAGCCCCGGCACCGGCGCCAGCATAAAGACCACGGCCACGAGCCAGAGGATCCAGGTCCAGAAGCCCTCCGGGACGAGGACCGCAGCCACGATCGCACCCACCGCGAGGGCCAGCCAGACCACGGCGCCGATCGCCTCTGCCGTACGCCAGTAGGCCGGTGCTCGCTCGGAGACCTGATGTGCGGGTTCGCGCAGTCGCTGGGGTGCCTCGGGGTCGCTCACGGGCGCGAGCCTATGGGGTGCGCGGTCTTTACCGTCGGCATTTGTGATCGGCGATTACGGATGCGTACCACGCGAACGAGTCGCGCGGCGTGCGCGCGAGGGTGTCGTAGTCGATGTGCACCAGCCCGAACCGCTGGGTGTAGCCCTCGGCCCACTCGAAGTTGTCCATCAGCGACCAGCAGTAGTAGCCGGTGACGTCGATGCCGTCGGCGACCGCTCCCTCCACCTGGCGCAGGTGGAGGTCGAGGTAGGCGATGCGGTCCGCGTCCCCCTCTCCGGGGGCGGTGTTGTAGGAAGCGCCGTTCTCGGTGATCACGAACGGCGGGTGCTCCGGATAGCGCTGGTGCAGCGCGGTCAGCAGCTCGTGGAGACCGTCGGGGACGACCGGCCAGCCGAAGTCGGTGGTGGGGTAGCCGGTGATCGGCGGCTGCTCGATCGGGTTGGCAGACCCCTCGGGCGCGGCGGCGGCCGCGCTCGGGTTGTAGTAGTTGAGACCGTAGAAGTCGATCGGTGCGCTGATCACCTCCAGGTCGCCGTCCTGGACCGGGAACAGCGGGGCGAGATCCTCCGGATAGCGGCCGAGCAGCACCGGGTCCGCGAACGAGTGGTTCCACAGCGAGTCGAGCAGTCCGGCGGTCGCCCGATCCTCCTCGGAGGAGGTCGCGGGCCAGACCGGCATGTGGTTCGTGGCCGTGCCGATGCTGCCCGCTCCCGCGGCGCGCAGCGCCTGGACCGCCAGCCCGTGTCCGAGCAGCAGATGGTGCCCGGCGGGCAGCGCGTCGAAGACCAGCGCCTGACCGGGAGCATGGATGCCCAGCGCGTGGCCGAGCACGGTCACCACGTTCGGCTCGTTCACCGGGCACCAGTGGGCGACGCGGTCGGCGAGGCGATCGGCCAGCACCGCTGCGTACTCTGCGAACTTCTGGGCCGTCGTGCGGCTCAGCCAGCCTCCGTGAGCCTCCTGCAGAGCCTGCGGGGTGTCCCAGTGGAACAGGGTCGCCATCGGGGCGATGCCGTGGGCGAGCAGGCCGTCCACGAGCCGGTCGTAGAAGTCGAGGCCCTTCTGGTTGACCTCACCCTCACCGCTCGGCAGCACCCGTGACCAGGAGATCGAGAAGCGGTACGCATCCAGCCCGAGCCGCGCCATCAGCGCGAGGTCCTCGTCGAGCCGGTGATAGTGATCGCAGGCCACCTCGCCGCTGCTCCCGTCGACGATCCGCCCGGGCTCGGCGCAGAAGACGTCCCACACCGAGGGACCTTGTCCGTCCTCGCCGGCGGCCCCCTCGATCTGGTAGGCGGCGGTGCTCGCGCCGAAGCGGAAGCCGGTCGGGAGGCTGGTGCCGGGAAGCTCGCTCACAACGCAGAGTCTGCCCGGGCCGCCCCGGCCCCGTCCGCGTTTCGGCCGTGGTCGGCGTAGAACCCTAGGATTGTCGATCGTGGCACTCACCATCGGCATCGTGGGACTTCCCAACGCGGGCAAGTCGACCCTCTTCAACGCTCTGACCAAGAACGACGTACTCGCGGCGAACTACCCCTTCGCCACCATCGAGCCCAACGTCGGCGTCGTCGGGGTCCCCGACGAGCGGCTGGCCGAGCTGGCGAAGATCTACGGGTCCCAGAAGCTGCTGCCGGCCACGGTGCAGTTCGTCGACATCGCCGGCATCGTGCGCGGCGCCTCGCAGGGTGAGGGCCTGGGCAACAAGTTCCTCTCCCACATCCGCGAGTCCGACGCGATCTGCCAGGTCACCCGGGTTTTCCGTGACGACGACGTCACCCACGTCGACGGCAAGGTCGAGCCCGCCAACGACATCTCCACGATCCAGACCGAGCTGATCCTGGCCGACCTGGAGACGGTCGAGAAGGCGATCCCGAGGCTGGAGAAGGAGTCGCGCAAGGCCCCCGACCTCAAGGCGAACCTCGCCGCCGCGGTCGAGGCCAAGGAGGCTCTCGAGGCCGGCACCCCGATCATCGCCACCAAGATCGACCGCGCGCTGATCCGCGACCTGATGCTGCTCACCGCCAAGCCCTACATCTTCGTCTTCAACTGCGACTCCGACGAGCTCGCCGACGAGGCGCTCAAGGACTCGATGCGCGAGCTCGTCGCCCCCGCCGAGGCGATCTTCCTGGACGCCAAGTTCGAGTCCGAGCTGGTCGAGCTCGACGAGGACGAGGCCCGCGAGTTCCTGGCCGACGCCGGCGTCGAGGAGCCCGGCCTGGACATCCTGGCCCGGGTCGGCTTCGACACCCTCGGCCTGCAGACCTACCTCACCGCCGGTCCCAAGGAGGTCCGCGCGTGGGAGATCCCCAAGGGCGCCACCGCCCCCGAGGCCGCCGGTGTCATCCACACCGACTTCCAGAAGGGCTTCATCAAGGCCGAGATCGTCTCCTACGACGACCTCATCGCCGCCGGCTCCGTCGCCAAGGCCCGCGACCTCGGCAAGGTACGCATGGAGGGCAAGGACTACGTCATGGCGGACGGCGACGTGGTGGAGTTCCGCTTCAACGTCTGAGCGACGGCCGTGAGCGGTCGCCCGCGCACTCATTCCAACACTGGAGGTTCCATGCCCAAGGGCTACTGGGTCAGCGTCTACCGCAGCATCTCGGACCCCGAGAAGCTGGCTGCCTACGGCAAGCTGGCCCCGTCTGCCGTCGAGGCAGGCGGCGGTCGGGTCCTCACGCGGGGCAGCCGGGTCGTGGCGTACGACGCCGGGATCGCCGAGCGCACCGTCCTGATCGAGTTCGACAGCTTCGAGCAGGCCGTCGCGACGCACGAGAGCGCCGCCTACCAGGAGGCGCTGGCCGCTCTCGCCGGTGGCGTCGAGCGCGACTTCCGCATCGTCGAAGGCCTCGACTGAAGAGCGAGATCGTCTCCTACGACGACTCCACCGCCATGGCAGAGAGTTCCGGGTTTAACGTCTAGCGTTATTGACGTTCCGCGTTATATACTTCATCTGTGATCAGGTCTTTCGGGGACAAGAACACCGAGTGCATCTGGCGCGAGCAGTACGTCAAGGCCTTCGACAAGGTCCTTCAACGCAAGGCACTTCGAAAACTGGAATTGCTGCACGCTGCGACGGACGTCGAGGATCTCCGGATTCCACCTGGCAACCGTCTCGAGCAGCTCAAGGGTGACCGCAAGGGGCAGCACAGCATCCGGGTCAACGACCAGTGGCGGATCTGCTTCGTGTGGGAGAACGGTGGCGCAGAGGATGTCGAGCTGATCGACTACCACTAGCGAGGAGGCATTGTGATGAGGGATGACGAGTTGATCGAGCCGATCCACCCGGGAGAGATCCTGATGGAGGACTTCATTCAGGGTTTCGGGATCACGCAGAACAAGCTGGCGGTTGCGATCGGCGTGTCGCCGCGTCGGATCAATGAGATCGTTCACGGCAAGCGCGGCATCACCGCAGACACGGCGGTGCGGCTTTCCCGGTACTTCGGCAACTCCGCGGAGTTCTGGATGAACCTACAGGCCCACTACGAGCTCCGTATCGAGCGACGAGCGTTGCAGGCCCAGCTCGACGCGATCGAGCCGATCCGTCAGGCTTCGTGAACCCGATCCGAGTCGTTCGACTTGCGGAAGCACGCGACCTGGACACTGTGGGCGGGCTGCGGCCGAGATCTTTTGCGCCATGGGCCCCTGAGCTGGGCTGCCTAGAATCATCAGGGTGCCACGAATCGAGTTCGCCACTCAGATATCGGCGACGCCGAAACGGTGCTTCGAGCTCAGCCTGTCCGCGGATGCCCACCGGTCTTCGATGTCCCACTCCGGTGAGCGCGCCGTCGCCGGCGTTACGTCCGGGGTGATGCGTCTCAGGGACTCGGTGACTTGGAAGGCACGCCACTTTGGGGTCCCGATCACGATGACGTCGGTGATCAGCGAGTACGACGCTCCGCACCGGTTCGTGGACGAGCAGCAGTCCGGCCCGTTCCGGCGGTGGAGGCACGAGCACCGGTTCGAGCCGGCCGCCGGGGGCACGTTGATGACGGACGTCGTGGAGTTCGAAGCGCCTGCCCGGGCGGTCGGGCGGTTGGTGAATGCCCTCGTGCTGACGCGGTACATGACGAGGCTGTTGGAGCGACGGAACGCATGGCTGGTGGATGCCCTCGCCGGTCCTGAGGCCTGACAGCTCTGGGCTCGCCCCGACGGGTTTCCGTTTTCGCAGTCGGCGATCGATGAACCGCGGCTAGTCTCGGCCGAGGTCTCGGCTGACGGAGTGGAGCTGCGATGGCTGGCGACGTCGAGGCGATGTGGATCATCGCGCTCGTGGCGCTGTGGTACGCGCCGACGATCGTCGCGCTGGTCCTGATCGGTCGCAGCATCGCTGCCCGGGGACGCATGACTGGGCTGGACGTCCTCGACATCGTGATGGTTCTGGTCTTCTGCTGGGCCGGTGCCCTGGTCTACTTCCTCATCGCGTTCCTGCGTCGCCGAGAGGAGACCAGGCCCGTGGCCGCCGCGTCGCCTCCGATCGAGGAGAGCGAGGCGACCTTGAACCGGGTCGATGAGGCGTACGCGCGGGCCTGGGCCGAAGCGCGTACGGCGGCCGACGATGACCTGATCGACGCGCTCCAGCAGGCGGGACTCGGACCGAGCTGGACCGAGGTGGGCCGGCCGCGGGCGGACCTGCTTTTCCTCATCTGGCGGGCGGGCGCGACGCCACGGTCGGCGTCGAAGCAGCTTCGCGAAGCGCTCGGCACACGGTCCGGGCGTACCGGCACGTAGGTGCTTGACCCGGGCGGGCGTCAGGAGAAGTCTGGAGAGATGACTAGCCGTGCGGTCGATGGTTCGCGTTCGCTGCTGACGCTCGGCCGGGTGGACTCGGTGCGGGTCCAGGTCGGTTATCGGGCCAGCCCGGACGAGCGGGTGGATCGGCACTACCTGCTCGACCTGTCGGTCCCGGAGCCGGACGGCGGGGGAGACGAGGAGGTCCTCGACGAGCGGGAAGTCCTCGCCGCGCTGGAGCCTGTCCTGTACGCAGGGGCCGACGCACGGCGGCACTATTCGCTGCACCAGCACCGATGGCACACCAGCTGGGGTGCCAGCCCGGGCGCTCTCGAGATCGGGCTGCTGGTGGACACCGGGCCTCGGACCACGGCCCTCCCGGAGGCTTCGTACGACGGTGTGACCCGCGCCTTCCTCGACGTGATGGAGGTGGTCGGCCGACCGGAGTGGACGCCGACCTCGCGGGACTCGGCGGTCCAGCGCGCCCGGAACGCGGCTGCGACGGCGTACGCCGTGGACCCGGAGGGCCTCTCGCTCCGCGCAGAGGAGCACCACCCTGCCGACAGCTCCTGGACGTTCACCCTGCGTTCGACCGCGGGGGATGAGTACGACGTGGTGATCGGCTTCATCGAGGGGTACGCCGGTTCGGTGTCGGTGCGGGACGCACACCGGATCGAGGCGTCCGACTCCATCGGCCCCGAGTGACGGAGCCGCGTAGCCGCCGCGACGGCACGTACCGATCGAGCTCTCGATCTTCGAAAAGCAGGACCTCTATGGCTCGGACGCGCTTACTCCTGCCTATTGCAACCCAGGGGTTGCAATAGGCAGGGAGGTGTGCGACGGTTAAGTGCAACCGTTGAGTTGCATACGCGAGGAGGGTCGATGTCCTCTCAACAGAGTCGTTCGGCAACAGGCCGTTCCCCGGCCGCGATCACCTTGGTCGCTATGTTCGTGGGGGCGCTGGTGATGGGGTGCGCCGAGATGCTCGTGATGGGCATGCTCGACCTCATGGCCGCGGACCTGGCCGTTTCGGTCTCGGCGGTGGGTGTGCTCGTGTCGGCGAACGCGCTCGGGATCGCGGTCGGTGGTCCGCTGCTGACGTTCCTGACCGCCCGCCTCGATCGGCGGCCGGTGCTGCTGGCCGCGTTCACCACGTTCACCGGGCTCAACCTACTTCCCGCGCTCGGCGCCGACTTGGACCTCTTCGTCGCCGCCCGGGTCGTGATCGGCGCCGTGGAGGGGCTGTTCATCGCGGCCGCGATCACCACCGCGACGTCGATCGTGCCGCCGGAACGGGCCGGTCGGGCGATGGCGGTCGTGATCTCCGGGTTCGCCGTCTCCGGCGCGGTCGGGATGCCGCTGGGCCGGCTCCTCGGTGAAGCCGTCGGCTGGCGGGCATCGTTCCTCGCCGTCGTCCTGGCCTCCGCTGCCGCGCTCCTGGTCGCGGTGCTGGTGGTGCCTCGGGTGCCGGCCGAGAGCCACGTCGGAATGCTCGGCCAGCTGCGGCTCGCCTTTGCGCCCCGCGTGCTCGCGGTGCTTGCGGTCGGCGTGCTGCTGTTCGCGGGCGTCTCGGCGGCGCTGACCTACCTCGTCCCGTTCCTCAGCGACGTGGCCGGGGTGTCGGGGCCGTGGATCGGAGCTTGTCTGCTGGGCTACGGCATCGCTGCCGCGGCCGGATCGTTCGCCGGTGGCGGGTTCGCCGACATCGGTGCCGCCCGCGCCCTGACTGTCGGCACGGTCGGCACATCGGCTGCACTCGTCGCGCTGGTCCTGTGGGGTACGAGCCCGGTCGTCGCGGTTCTCGCGGTGCTCGGCCTCGGCATGTGCAGTGCGGGCATCACCACCCCGTGGCAGCATCGCGTCGAACACCTCGCCGGGCCCGGAGCGATCCTAGCGGCCTCGCTGCCGGCGTCCGCCGGGAATCTCGGAGACGCGATCGGCGCCTTCGGCGGAGGGCGAGCGATCACCGCCGGCGGCATCCCCGCAGCACTCCTCGTCGCCGCCGTCCTCGCGGCCGTCGCCGTCGTCGCCGCGATCCTCAGCCGTTCCCTGAGCCCAGTGTCCGCACCTTCGACCCGGCCAGGACGAGCACCAGAACCCGCCGCCATCCGCTGACGGCCCGGTGACCGCCGGTGACTGCCACGTACCGAGAGAAAGGAACCATCATGAAGAACACGAAGAACCCCCAGGCCGAGATCGAGGCCGGCACCTTCAGCGTGCGCCGTACGATCCATATCGACGCGCCCAGGGAGAAGGTCTGGAGAACCGTCACCGAGCCCGGGCTGATCTCACAGTGGTTCGGTCAGATCGATCTCACCGGTTCCGGCGTCGGAGCCGTGGGCACGATCGGCTGGCCGGGTGAGCGCCGGGTGCCGATCCGCGTGGACACCTTCGACCCTCCGACGGAGGTCTCCTACCGCTGGTGCAACGAGGAGGGCCCGCTGCCGGAGACGGTCGATGAACAGCGTTCGACGGTCTTCCGCTTCACCCTGGAGTCGACCCTCGGCGGCACTCGGCTCACCGTCGTCGAGACGGGCTTCGAGCGCACCAGCGACCCTGCAGGGCTCATGGCAGACCATCGTGGCGGCTGGGACGAGGAACTCGACAAGCTCGTCGCCCTCCTCGAGCAGAGCTCATGAACAACGGCATCATCGTGGACCGGGTCGTGGTCGACATGTGCAGCGCACTGGGCGACGAGAGCCGGTGGAGCATCCTCGCCGCCCTCGGCGAGGGCGACGCCTCGGCGTCGGCCCTCTCCCGGAAGCTGCCCATCACCCGGCAAGCCATCGCCAAGCACCTCGCCGTCCTGCAGGAGGTCGGCCTCGTGGAAACCGTCCAGGCCGGGCGTGAGGTCCGGTATCGGGTCGTCGGTGCCGGGCTCAGCACCGTGGCCCGGCGCCTCGACGCCATCGGCATCGAGTGGGATCGCCGCCTCGCTGCCATCAAGCAGATCGCCGAGAACCTCTGAGGGATCACACGGTGCAGGACATGACCTCCGGCGCGCGCTCGGGGCGCGTAGTGTCGGCTCCTATGGCCGAGTTGTCGGAGCCGACTCGGATGAGAGCAACCCGGAGCCGGCCGGATCAGCGATCGAGGTCGATCCGCACACCGGTGAGCTCCTCGGAGACATTCCACAGGCGCTGCTGGGTCGCCAGGTCGTAGGAGGCCGGGCTGGAGGTGACCAGCTTCGGGTGGCCACGGGTCTCGCCGAGGCCGTCGGGGCCGTAGTACTGACCGCCGATGACGGCGGGGTCGGTGGCGGCGCGCAGGGTGGGCAGGGCGCCCATCGCCGGCGACTGGGCGAGCAGCGGCCCGACCAGGGCGAAGGGCACCCGTAGGGCGGCAGGGGAGTTGCGGGCGAGCTCGGTGTTGGAGCCGCCGGGGTGGGCGGCCACGGCGATCGTGGTGCCGTGGGACGCGAGCCGGCGCTGTAGCTCGTAGGTGAACATCAGGTTGGCGAGCTTGGCCTGGCCGTACGCGGCGACGCGGCTGTAGGAGCGCTCCCACTGCAGGTCGTCGAAGTGGATGTCGGCCCGGATGCGGTGACCGATGCTGCTGACCGTGACGACCCGGGATCCGGCGACGGGGAGGAGCTGGTCCAGCAGCAGGCCGGTGAAGGCGAAGTGGCCGAGGTGGTTGGTGCCGAACTGCATCTCGAAGCCGTCGGCGGTGGTCTGCTTCGGCGTGTACATCACGCCGGCGTTGTTGATCAGAAGGTCGATCCGCGGGTGGCTGGCGCGCAGATCCGCCGCTGCGGATCGGATCGAGTCCAGGGAGGCCAGGTCGAGGACCTGGACGGTGACGTCGCCATCGATGCGGGCCGCCGCCTGCTTGCCCTTCTCGACGTCGCGTACGGCCATGACCACGTGCGCCCCGCGCTCGGCGAGCATTCGGGCGGTCTCGAAGCCGAGGCCGGTGTTGGCGCCGGTCACGACCGCCACGCGGCCGTGCTGGTCGGGGATGTGCTGTTCGGTCCAGGTCTCGCTCATTGTCCACTCCTAAAGAACCATCGGTCTGTTATGAGCCCAACTTAAGAGACCGATGGTCTGATGTCAAGGGACCGGCGGTCTTTAAGCTAGTCTGGGCGGGTGACATTCCAACGGGCGCGAAGCGACGAGCAGCGCGAGATCCGCCGCCGGGCGATCCTGGAGACCGCGGCGTCGATGCTCGATGAGATGCCGGTCGCCGAGCTGAGCCTCAACGAGCTCAGCCGTCGGGTGGGCTTGGCGAAGTCGAACGTCCTGCGCTACTTCGAGTCGCGCGAGGCGGTGCTGCTCGAGCTGCTGGACGACTTCTTGGCGAGCTGGCTCGACGAGCTGACGGAGAAGCTGGGGACCGGCATCGACGCGCAGGCGTCGCCGGAGGTGCGGGCGGACCAGCTGGCCGAGATCCTCAGCCGGTCGCTGGCGGAGCGCAGGGTGCTCTGCGACCTCGTCGGCGCGCAGGGCGGCGTCCTCGAGCACAACGTCTCCGTCGAGCTCATCAAGCGTCACAAGCGCTCCTCGCATGCGAAGCTCGAGACGATGGCCGAGCTCGTGCGTCGTCACCTGCCCGAGGTCGGCGACGGCGCCCAGACGTTCTGCCTGATGAGCCTGATCTCGGCGGGCGCCCTGGCGGCGTACGACCCGCCGCCGCCGAGCCTGCGCGCCGTCTATGCGGACGAACCCGCTCTGGGTGTGCTCCAGCTGGACCTGCGCGAGACCCTGCGGACCTCTTGCGCCGCGGCCCTCGTGGGTGTGCTGCCGCGCGCCTGACCCCGCGGCAGTTGCTCAGCCCTTGAGCAGCCGCATCGTCTGGTGCGACAGCAGCCTGCTCACCGCGGGCAGCCGGGAGATGGTCCCGAGGATGAGCGCCTCGTACGCCTCGGGGTCGGCGACCTGGACGCGCAGGTAGTAGTCGGGCTGGCCGAGCATGCGGCGCATCTCGGTGACCTCCGGGATGGCGACGGCGGCGGTCTCGAAGTCCTCGATGGTCTTGCCGTCGTTGACGGCGATGTCGATGGCCACGATGACCTCGAACCCGCGTCCGCCGCTCTTCGGATCGATGCGGGCCCGATAGCCCCTGATCACCCCGTCGGCCTCCAGGCGCTGGACCCGGCGCAGGCACGGCGCGGGGGTGAGCCCGACCCGCCGAGCCAGCTCGGCGTTGCTCAGCCGGGCGTCATTCTCGAGCTCGGCAATGATTGCTCGATCCAGATCGTCAACCGCATGATCATTGCGCACATCGGCACTCTAGCATCGACAGTGAGCAACCCATGGACGGCTGAACTTTCCTAGGCTTGCGGCATGCAGGTCATGGAGATGGAGACGGGGTGCGGGGAGCCGGCGGGCGCCCGTGAGGAGGTCGCGGCCGGGTGGCGGACGGTGCTCCCGGCGTGTGTTGCCGTGGTCCCGCTGGCGCTCGCGCTCGGTGTGCTGGTGGTCCAGTCGGGGCTCGCCTGGTGGTGGGCGCCGGTGTTCGGCGCGGTCGTGTTCGCCGGCTCGATGGAGTTCCTGCTGGTCGGCCTCCTGGCCGCAGCCGCTCCGCTGGCGCAGATCGCGGTCAGCACGCTGCTGGTGAACTTCCGGCACGTCTTCTACGCCATCTCGTTCCCCCTGCACCGGGTGCACGGCCGCGGATGGAAGGCCTACAGCACCTTCGCCCTGACCGACGAGGCGTACGCACTCACCGCGACGCCGGAGGCGGCCGGGTGGTCGCGGACGCGGATCCTCAGCATCCAGGCGTTCTTTCATCTGGCGTGGGTGCTCTGCGTGGCCGCCGGTGCCGGGCTGGGCTCGCTGATCCCGCCGCAGGTCGTCGGCCTCGACTTCGCCGTCACCGCGCTGTTCGTGGTGCTGGGGATCGAGGCGTACAAGGTCCGTCGGTCGGTGCCGATCTCGGCTCTCGCCCTGGGCTGCGCGATCGTGGCGGCGCTGATCTCGCGGGACAACATGCTGCTGATCGCGATGGGCATGTTCTGTGCCGCTCTGGTCTGCTCGTACGTCCTCGCCGCCCGCAGGAGCAGCCGTGGCTGATCCCTGGTACGTCCTGTCTGCCGTCCTCGTCTCCGCGGCCGTCACCTGGACCCTGCGTGCGGCTCCGTTCGCCATGCTCGCTCCGCTGCGGCACAGTGCGCTGCTGGCCTACATCGGCGACCGGATGCCGGTCGGGGTGATGGTCATCCTTTCCGCCTACACGCTCCGCGAGACCGACCTCGTCGTGCTGACCTCGGCCGGGCCGGCCGCCCTGGCTCTCGCGATCACGATCGGGCTGCACCTGTGGCGAGGCAGCATGACGCTGAGCATCTTCGCGGGCACGGCCACGTACGTCGTGATCACCTCGATCCTGGCGACCTGAGCGGTGTCGATACGACTACCGTGTCCGCATGACCGTTGAGAACAAGGCCAGGAAGTCTCGCAAGAGGGGCGACGGACGGAACGGATTCGAACGCTTCGTGGAGGTGGTCACCTCGTTGGTCAGTCACGCTCCGTTCTTCTATGTGATCGTGTGTGTTCTGGTGGTGTGGGTGGTGAGCCTCCCCTTCTGGTCCTCGACCACCAAGTGGGAGCTGGCCCTGCACACGGGCTCCTCGGTCCTCTCGCTGCTGTTGCTCGTGCTGCTCCAGAACGCGGGGCGGCGCTCCGAGGAGGCTGCCCACGAGAAGCTCAACGTCATCGCCTCGGCTCTCTCCGACCTCATGGCGTCGCGGGCCCGCGACGACGAAGATCTTGCCGACTCGGTGCGTATCCTGCGCGAGGCCGTGGGGCTCGAGGAGCGGCACTGAGCGCCGACGGCCGAACGGCGACCTCGATCCGCTGGGGGAGCGGGCGCTGGACCCATCCGCCGGTTGCCGCCGTCGAGCGCGGCTCTGACCTCCTTGTCACCGCGGTCGAGGGGAGCGATGCGTGGCGTACGACCTCCTACGGGTTCGTCCACGACAGCGAGCACGCCCTGCTGGCACCCTTCGAGCAGGACACCGCGGTCGAGGTCGAGTTCACGGCCGCCTTCTCGCAGCAGTTCGACCAGGCCGGGATCTTCGTACGCGTCAGCGAGAAGCACTGGGTCAAGGCAGGCGTCGAGTATGCCGACGGTCGTCCGCAGCTCGGTGCCGTCGTCACCGACGGCAGGTCGGACTGGTCGCTGGCGCCGGTGCCTGACTGGCGCGACCGGAGGGTCCTCATGCGGGTCAGTCGATCCGGTGACGCGCTCACCATCCGAGCTGGGGTCGACGGCGGTGACCTCCGGCTCGTCCGGCTCGTCCCCTTCGCGCCCGACCTCGTCGCCGAGGCCGGGCCGTTCACCTGCGCTCCCACGCGGGCGGGGCTCACGATCGCCTTCCACGCCTGGCGTACGACCTCGGTCGACGCCGCCCTGCACTGATCGGGTGCTAGTTGATGATCTCGGCCCGGTCGTCCGTCCGGATGGCAGCGAGGCGGTCTCGCCACATCTGCAACGCTTCGGGGGTCAGCCGGGTCCAGTCGTGGACCTCGGAGACGATTCGGAGCGGAGCCGTGCTGCGGTAGGACCGGGTCGGGTTGCCGGGGAACTTCTTGTCCGTGACGTTGGGATCGTTCTCGAACTCTCCGGTCGGCTCGACGAGGTAGACCCGTGGTTCTCCGTCGCCGGGGGTGATCTCGGCCGCGAGGCCAGCGCCGTCGGGAAGCGCGGTGAAGTAGATGTGGTTCATCACCACCTCGGGCTTGTAGTTGGAGCGGAACCCGGCGGTGAGGAGATCTCCTTCGCGAAGATCGGCCTTTGTGCCGTGGTAGAACGGCCCTTCGTCCAACGGCCCACCCATGTCTGCAGGTTACTCGGGTATTTGTGCTCGGGTTCCAGCGTGGGTGGGGCCAATACGGTGCTTGGGTTGGGTGCCATTTGGGTGCCTTGCGGACTACCAGCAGCGGTCTGACTTCGGGATGGGATACCTGTCCCTGAATGGGTTCGGTTGTTTGGTTTGGCGTGGTAGGCTCGGCGCAGGCGTAAACGTGATGGCCGACCACCTCAACCGAGGCGTGCCCTTCATTCGAGAGACAACGGATGTCGGGTAATCCAGGGGAACCAGGGGCGAGACCGCCGAGCTGCGAGGGTAAGTAATAGCCCGTATCGACGGGCCTCCGAGACCAGCGAATCAACCGGGATTCTGCATCGGCAGAAACCCCTTGAGTTCGTACGTCGGGAGGTGACCGATTCGATGACCGCGTTGCAGCAGCCACAGCATCCTGTGCTGGGGGCCGTGGTTGCGATCACGAACGCTCTTGACGGCGTCGCGGGGGCGAACCCGGTGTTCATGGCCACCGAGCAGAAGGCCGCCACTTTGGTCGAGATCGCCCGGGCCAAGGCGCAGTTGGCTGAGCTCGAGCTGCGGGTGCTCGCGACCGCCGAGGACGTGGCCGCGGACAGTGCGTCGCGGGATGTGGCGGCGTGGTTGCATCACCACACCCGCCAGCGCCCGGAGAACCTGCGCGCCGACCTCCGGCTCGCTGTCGCCTTGGACCGGTCCTACGGGCTGGTCGCGGCCGCGATGAGGGCCGGTGCCTGCAACCCGGCCCAAGCCGCCGTGATCGTCCAGGCACTCGACGACCTCCCCACCGGCCTCGACCCCGAGATCCGGGCCAAGGCCGAAGAGGCCCTGGTCTCCTACGCGACCGAGTTCGACCCCACCCGGCTGTCCCGCGTGGGCCGCCGGATCCTGGACGTGATCGCCCCCGAGATCGCCGAAGCCGAAGACGCCCGACGACTCGCCGCCGAGGAAGCCCACGCCCGGACGAAGACCCGCCTGTCGATGCGGCGCCTGGGGGATGGCACCACCCGGATCACAGCCGTGGTCCCGGACGCGGCGGACCGGCTCGCGGTCAACCTGGAGGCCTTCGCCTCACCCCGCCGCGATGACGGCACCCGCACCGAGACCGGTGACTACCTGCCCTACCCCCGCCGCCTCGGGCTCGCGTTCTGTCAGCTGCTGGAGACCCTCGACCCGGCCCGGCTCCCCATCCACGGCGGCGACGCCACCACCGTGATCGTCACCATCGACCTCGACCAGCTCCGCCACGAAGCCGGCATCGCCCAGATCCTCGGCGGCAGCCCGATCACCGCCGCCGAAGCCCGGCGCCTGGCCTGCACCGCAGGCATCATCCCCGCCGTCCTCGGCGGCGACTCCGAAGTCCTCGACCTCGGCCACAAGGAACGTTTCTTCACCGCCGCCCAACGCCGCGCCCTCCTCCTCAGGTCAGCGACTTGCGAGGCCGAAGGGTGCGACATCCCCGGCACCTGGGCCGAAGCCCACCACTGGGTCGCCTGGGCCCAAGACGGGGCCACCGACCTCGACAACGCCGCCCTGCTCTGCTCCCATCACCACCACCGCGCCCACGACACCACCTACCTCCACGAACGCCTGCCCAGCGGCGAGGTCCGCTTCACCCGACGCACCTAGACCCGACGTACGGTGGCCACCATGAGCGTCATCCCGATCGAGCCGACACCGGAGGGCATCAGACCAGCGGAGGCGGCGGATGCCCCGCGCCTGAAGGGGATAGCGCTTGCGGCCTACGCGAAGTACGTGGAGCGGATCGGGCTCGAGCCGGCGCCGATGGGGGCGGACTACGAGGAGGCGATCGACTCCGCGGTGGTCTGGGTGGCGATGGCTGATGACGACGTCGCCGGCTACGCGGTCACGAGGGACCCAGGGGGCGACGGCGTGCTGCTGGAGAACCTCGCGGTCGCGCCGGGTCATCAGGGGCGGGGGATCGGCCGAGCGCTGATCACTCATGTCGAGTCTCGTGCGAAAGGCCGCGGCGCACTCCATGTCGAGCTGTTCACGCACGAGGCGATGACCGAGAACCGGCGACTCTACGCAGGGTTGGGATATCAGGAGACCGGGTATGCGGTCGAGCGTGGCTACCGTCGTGTGTTCATGAGGAAGACATTGGATGGTTGAGATGCTCGACTCGGTCGGGGTGAAGCGGTACGAGGCTGCGATTCCTACAGCACGGCGCCGGCGTGCAGGATCTCGACGTCGAGTGCTGACAGCTGCTTGATGACCTCATCGCTCGGGTCGGCGTCGGTGATGATGCCGGTGATCTGGCCCCAGGGGAGCACCCGGTAGGGGGAGGCGGTGCCGATCTTCTCCGAGGAGGCGAGGACGTACGTCTCGGCCGCACG
This sequence comes from Nocardioides sp. NPDC047086, assembly GCF_040643685.1. Lineage (NCBI taxonomy): Bacteria > Bacillati > Actinomycetota > Actinomycetes > Propionibacteriales > Nocardioidaceae > Nocardioides > Nocardioides sp. NPDC047086. Next base: position 20,857 of record NZ_JBEYUV010000026.1, on the reverse strand, counting down.
CGCGGCGAGGGCGCGCTTCATCGCAGCGTCCTCGGCGTCGCCGGTGGTGAGGCCCGCCTCGGGGTGGACGCCGGTGACACCAATGAGGCAGAGGTCGGCGGAGACGTTCTGGGCTGCTTCGACGGCGGCCGCGCCGCAGGTGACGGCGGAGTGCTTGAAGACCCGGCCGCCGAGGAGGAAGAGGTCGGCGCGGGGGTGCTGCAGGAGAGCCGAGGCGACCGTCGGACTGTTGGTGATGACGGTGCACTCCAGATCTGCGGGGAGTGCCTGCGCGACGGCGAGCGCGGTGTAGTCGGCGAGGGCGGGGGAGACGGGGAGCGCGCCGCCGTAGACCCGCTGGCTCCCGCCATGACGACAGCCAAAGTCGACGCGCGCCCCGGCGTCGAGGTCCCCGACCATCGCGGCCGCACCGGTCTCGACCATGCCGGACGCGACTTGACTCGCAACCCGGACGTCGTGGTCCGAGACGTCGAGCTGACCTCGCAGGGTTGGCACGTGCTCAGGCGCACCACGTTCGACTACCGCCGACGGGACGGGCACTGGGAGAGGCAGCAGCGCGAGACGTACGACCGTGGGAACGGCGCCGTGCTCCTTCCCTACGACGTCGGGCGTGGCACGGTCCTGCTGACGCGGCAGTTCAGATACCCGGCCTACGTCAACGACCATCCTGACGGGCTTCTCATCGAGGCGGCTGCAGGGCTGCTGGATGCCGAGGATCCGGTCACCGCCATCCGCCGGGAGAGCGCCGAGGAGCTCGGCATCGACCTCGCCGACGTCGACCACGTCTTCGACGCCTACATGAGCCCCGGGTCGGTGACCGAACGGCTCCACTTTTTCGCGGCCGGCTACTCGCCAGCCAGTCGCATCGGCGACGGGGGAGGTGTCGCGGAGGAGGGTGAGGACATCGAGGTGCTCGAGCTCGACTTCGCCGAGTCGCTCGCGATGATCCGGGACGGCCAAATCATCGACGGCAAGACGATCATGCTCCTGCAGTGGGCCGCTCTCGACGGACCCTTCGCCCAGGTCAGGAGTCGGCAGGCTTGCGGGTGAAGGTCAGGTGGGTGACGCCGCTGGGTGTCGAGACGGCCTCGATGTCGTAGTCGTTCTCGGTGCCCTCCAGGCCGTCCCAGACGCGTACGCCGCGGCCCAGGACGATCGGCACCTGGACCAGATGCATCAGATCGACGAGACCGGCGGCGACGAAGTCGCGCACCACGGTCGCGCCGCCCCCGATGCGTACGTCCTGACCGTCGGCCGCCCCGAGCGCGGCCTCGAGGGCCTCGGCCGGTGGCGCATCCAGGAAGTGGAAGGTGGTCCCGCCCTCCATCTCCAGCGGTGGCCGCGGCCGATGGGTGAGGACGAAGGTCGGCGAGTGGAACGGTGGGTTGGGGCCCCACCAGCCCTTCCAGTCGCGATCGTCCTGCCATCCCGGCGGCCCGAACTTGTTCGCGCCCATGATCTCGGCGCCGATGCCTTGGCTGTGTCGCTGGGCGAAGGCGTCGTCCGCGCCCGCGCTGCCGGCGAGGTCCCAGTAGCGGGTGGCGAACATCCATTCGTGAAGGCGCTCGCCGGCATGTCCGAACGGCGCCTCGGCCGACTGCGGCTCCCCGGTCGCGAAGCCGTCGAGCGAGATCGAAAGATTGTGGACTCTGGTGAGTGGCATGGGTTCCTCCGTGAACCACGACGACATCGCGATCCGCTCGTCGTCCGGTCGAGCGTACTGCTCGAGGATCAGTCGCGGAGGTGATCGAAGAGGATCTCCAGGGACGCCTGGAGTGCGACCGCCGAGGCTCACCCCGGCCAGTAGGTCCCGGTGGCGAGGTAGGTGACGCCGTTGAGGATCAGGAAGAGGGCCGCCGCGGTCAGCAGACCCGTCATGACGTACGCCGCCGGCCGGGCGGTCCTGCGGGCGAGAGCGACCGCGCGCTGGACCGGGCGGGAGTCCCTTCCGGCGGCGAGGGCGAGCACGACCAGGCACAGCGGGGCCTGGCTGATCAGGAACCATCCGGTGAACACGGCAGCGACGGCCAGCAGGCTCGGCATGCTCGCGCCGATCGTCGCGACGCCGTAGAAGCTGGGGTCGGTCAATGCGCTCACGCCCCAGAAGATGCCCATCAGGCTCATCCCCGTCGGGCCGGCCAGCATCGACGCCTTCGTCCTCTCCGACTTCACGTCGTTGCGGTGCGTCCAGCGTCGAGCGGCCCAGAGGCCGAGGCCGGTGCCGGTGACCAGCTGCGCCACCAGGCGCACCGGGTCCGGGACGCTGAGCAGGTTGCGCAGCCAGGCGACGACGTGCTGGACGGACTCGCCGAGCGCGAGGCCGGTCAGCACGGTGGTGAGCCAGGCCGTCCCGAAGAAGAGCAGGACGACGCGGCGCCGGGCGCCGGTGGCCAGGGCGGGGACGACGACGAGTGCGCCGAACGGGTCCAGGCCGGCGATCCCGAACCCGACGATGCCGCCGATGGCGGCCAGCGGGTTCACGGACGTCTCCCGGGCGAGGCGGGAACGAGCGGGGTGAAGAGCGCCACCAGGTGGGCGACGGCGGCGTTCTGCTCGACAGCGCCCGCCTGGACGGCGGTGACGAGGTTGTCGGCCGCGCCCTGGAACATGGCCAGCAGCGCCGTCTCGTCCCCGGCGGGCACGGCGAACATCTCCCGGCAGAGCCGGGAGAACGACTCGGGCACCTCGAAGAAGTGCTCCTCGACCTCCTCGGTCGCTGTGCGAGCCGCGGAGACCGTGTCGTAGACCGCGCCCGCACCGAGACTGTGGCCGACGTAGGTCCGGGCCAGGACCTCGAGGAGCTCGGCCGGGGTCGCTCCTGCTCGTCGCGCGTCGTCGAGCGCGTCGGCCACGGCCGTCTCGTAGCCGGCCACGACCTGCCGATCCATCCGGGTCAGCAGGTCGGCGAGGGAGTCGAAGAGTCGGTAGGCGATCGGCTTGGAGACGCCGCAGGCCTCGGCCACCCGCGCGAGCGTGACGGCCCGCCCGCCTTCGGCGCGGGCGATCTCCACGCCCGCTGACACCAGCATCTCCCGCCGCTGCGTCGCGGGTACGCGCGTCGCCCGATCCATGGTGTGCCCTTCCTGATGAACAAGTTACTAGTAGTAACGTTACCATCGGTAACAAGAGGTCGCCAACTCGCGATATCCCGGTGCGCCGGGTCGGCCGATGGGGCTGAATAGGCGCATGCCTTCCTCTTCTCGGGTCGTCGTGTGCGGCCCTGCGTCCTGGAACCAGCTGATCGAGCTCGACCGGCTGCCCGAGCCGGTGCCGCACATGCAGTTCGCGCGGCGGGCATGGCACACGGTCGGCGGCACCTCGGCGGGCAAGGCGCTGCATCTGGCCGGGCTCGGCATCGACGTACGTCTGTGGGCTCCTGTCGGCGACGACGAGGACGGCGCGCGGCTGCGGGAGCGGCTCGAGCGGGCCGGTGTCGTCGTCGAGGCCATCGCGAGCGAGCAGACCGAACGGCACGTCAATCTGATGGCGGACGGAGGTGGACGGGTCTCGTTGTACGTCACCACCCCCTCGACCCCGTCCGCGGCGGCGGTCCAGGAGGCGTCGACTGCGGTCGCCGCCGCGGATCTCGCGGTGATCGACCTGAGCGAGCTCGGCCGGATGGTGCTCGAGGCCGTGCCCGCCCGAGGGACGCCGCTGTGGATGGACCTGCACGACTACGACGGGTCATCGTCCTTCCACGAGCCCTTCCTCCGCTCCGCCGCGGGCGTGTTCATGAACGACGACGGCACCGAGGACCCCTGGGGGCTGATGGCCTCGTGTCTCGACCGCGGTCCCGTCCTGGCCGTGTGCACGCTCGGGGCGAAGGGCGCGATCGCGCTCGAGGCCGACGGGACCAGGCACGAGGTCGCCGCGGCACCGGCCACCGTCGTCGACACCAACGGCGCCGGCGACGCCTTCATGGCCGGCTTCCTGGCCGCGCGGCTGCGTACGGAACCGGTGGAGGTCGCGCTCCGCGCCGCCGCCGATCAGGCCCGGCTCGCGATCGAGACCGAGCACCTCCATCCGGCGCTCGGCTGACTACGCCGAACCTGCCGGCTCCCTCGCGATGGGCAACGACCTCCTCCGGCTCAGAACGGGTAGCGCGCGGGCTCACCCCGCATGGTGATCCACCGGGTCTCGGTGAACGCCTCGATGTTCGCCTCGGCGCCACCGAAGCGGGACCCGGTGCCGGACGCGCGGACGCCGCCGAACGGAGCGTTGGCCTCGTCGTTGACGGTCTGGTCGTTGATGTGGACGATCCCCGTCGGGATCTGCTCCGCGACCGCGAGGCCACGCATGACGTCCTTGGTGACGATGCCCAGGGACAGGCCGTACTCGCTCGCCCCCGCGAGCACGATCGCATCCTCGACGGACTCGACCTTGGTGACCGGTGCGACGGGGCCGAAGACCTCTTCCGCGTACGCCGGTGCGGTCAGCGGGACGTCCGCCAGGACGGTGGGCCGGTAGAAGAGGTCCTCGTACGTGCCGCCGGCCGCGATGACGGCGCCGGCATCGGCCGATGCCGTGACCAGGCCGTGGATCTTGTCGCGCTGGCCGGCGTCGATGACGGGGCCGAGAGCGACCTGATCGGTGGCGGGGTCGCCGACCGGTAGCTGGCCGGCCTTCTCGGCGAGGGCCTCGACGAAGTCGTCGTAGATGCCGGCAGCGACCAGGTGCCGGCCGGTCGTCATGCAGATCTGGCCCTGATGGAAGAACGAGCCCCATGCCGCCAGGTTGACGGCCGCCTCGACATCGGCGTCATCGAGGACCAGCAGCGCGGAGTTGCCGCCGAGCTCGAGGTGGGCGCGCTTGAGGTGCCTGCCGGCCAGCTCACCGATGCGCCGGCCGACCCCGGTGGAGCCGGTGAACGAGATGACCCGGATGTGGGGATCCGTGACGAGCGCTTCGCCGACGTCGGCGCCGCCGGGCAGCATCTGGAGGACTCCCGGGGGCAGACCCGCCTCCTCGAAGATGCGGGCCATCAGCGTGCCGCCGGTCACGGCGGTGCGCGGGTCCGGCTTGAGGATGACGGCGTTGCCGAGGGCGAGGGCAGGGGCGACCGAGCGGATGCCGAGGATGATCGGCACGTTGAAGGGGGCGATGACGGTGACCACCCCGGCGGGCATGCGGCGTGCCATCGACAGACGCGGCTGCTCGGATGGGATGACCTCGCCGATCGGGCGGCTCGGGAGGCTGGCGGCCTCGTAGCACTCCTCGGCCGCGACGTGGAGGGCGAACCCGGCCATACCGGGCACGGCGCCGACCTCACGGACGTTCCACCCGGTGATCTCCTCGGCGTGCTGCTGCCACAGGTCGCCGGCGCGCCGCAGGACGGCGGCGCGTTCCGGGTGCGGAAGAGCGGCCCACGCGCGCTGGGCCTCGGCGGCTGCTGCGGCGGCCTCGGCCACATCGGCGGCCGTGGCCAGGCCCATCCTGCCCAGTTCGGCGCCGGTGGCCGGTTCGACTACGGCGTAGTCGCCTCCTCGTCCGGGTTGCCAGGCGCCGGCCTTGAGGATGTTTCCGGACCAGTCGACGGAGTCGAGAACGGACATGGTGTGCTCCTGAGTGTCGGGTGGCTAGTTGTCGGGATGCGCAGGCACCGTCAGCAGCGCCAGGAGGGCGATCACGGCCGCGCCGGCGAAGGCGTAGAAGCCCCACGGGTAGGCGATGCCGGCGGTGAGGAGTGCGCCGCCGAGGAACGGTCCGACGATGGCGCCGACCCGGCCGATGCCGGCGGACATGCCCAGCGCCGTGCCGCGGATACGGGCGGGGTAGAGGTGGCTGACGAACGCGTAGACCAGCACCTGTGCGCTGAAGACGAAGATGCCGGCGGCCAGCACCGCCCCGTACACCAGGAGGCTGTTCTCCATCTTGATCGACAGCAGGGCCAGCATCACCGCGGCGACGCCGAACCAGATCACGACCGTCTGCTTGTTGCCTCGGGCGTCGGAGATCAGGCCCGCCAGGACGAGTCCGATCACCGCCCCGACGTTCAGGGTGAGGAGCAGACCGAGGCCGGCGTCGAGGGAGTAGCCGGCCTCGCCCATGATCGTCGGCAGCCAGGTGTTGAGGCCGTAGACCAGCAGCAGTCCGCAGAACGAAGCCGCCCACAGGCCCAGGCTGACCCACAGCAGGCGGCCGCGTACGACCTCGGAGGGGCGGACCTTCTCGGTCTCGACGGTCTCCAGGTAGGCCTGCGACTCCGGGAGCTTCGCCCACATCACCGGCACCGTCAGCAGTCCGGCGATACCGCCGATCACGAACATCGCCTCCCAGCCCAGGTTCGGGATCACCCACAGCGCCAGCAGCGCGGTGAGCACGGCCCCGACGTGGTAACCGGTCATCATCCGTGTCATGGCGGTGCCGGACCGGCCCTCGCGGGCGTGCTCGCTCATGAACGCCAGCGCCGTCGGCAGGCAGGCGCCCAGGCCCAGGCCGGCCAGGAAGCGCAGCACGATGAACACCGTGGCGTTCGGCGCGAACGCGACCGCCAGCGTGAGCAGTGAGAACAGGGCGATGCTGCTGATCAGCGTACGGCGCCGGCCGAACCGGTCGGCCAGGGGGCCGATCGCCACGGCGCCGATGCCGACCCCGATCAGACCGACGGTGGCCGCCGTGGTCAACGACGCCTTGGTGAATCCGAGCGCGCCGGTATCGGCCAAGGTGGGGATCACCGCGCCGAGCACGACCAGGTCGTACCCGTCGAGGGCCACGGCGAGCCAGCAGAGGACGACCGGCCAGAGGCTTCGGTTGCCGCTGCCGGCGACGGTGGGGGATGTGGTTGCGGACACATTCATGGGACGAACCTACGAGTGGTCGGCCCTGTGAGCATCGACACAGCTTCCATTCAGTGGAAACCGGGTGCAAATTTCTTCAGAGCCGTCGTCCGATCGACTGTGCTGCGACGCGGAGTGCGCCGTACAACCTCTGCTCGCTCCCCTTGAGCGTGGGCACGACCAGGCCGAGGGAGGCGATCACCTCGTCGCCCCGGTGGACCGGGACGGCGATCGAGCAGGCGCCGAGGGTCATCTCCTCGTGGGTGGTCGCGTAGCCCTTGTCGAGGACCTGGCGCAGCTGCCTGCGGAGGACACCGGGCTGGGTGATCGTGTAGGGAGTGACCCGCGTGAGTGCGGTCAGCACCCTGTCCTGGACCTCCTCCGGGGCGTGGGCGAGGAGGACCTTGCCCACCCCTGTGGTGTGCAGCGGCAGGCGGCCGCCGACCTTGCTCACGACCGGGACGGACTGGTTGCCGCGCAGCCGGTCGAGGTAGATCACGTCGGTGTCTTCGCGCACGGCCAGATGCACCGTGGCCAGGGTCGCGCCGTAGAGGTCGTGGAGGAAGGGTTCGGCGACCTGGCGCAGCCCGGTCTCGGCGGGCGCGAGGTGGCCGATGTCCCAGATCCTGCGGCCGATGACGTAGTCGCCGGACGGCAGGCGCTCCAGCGCTCCCCAGCGGAAGAGCTCGCCCAGGAGCCGATGGGTCGTGGCGAGCGGAAGGTCCGCGCGCACGGCGATGTCGCTGAGGGACATCGATCGGTGCTGTTCGTCGAACGCGCTCAGGATCGCCAGCGCCCGGCTGGTCACGCTCGTGCCGGCCTCTCGGCTGTTGCCCGCCATCGTCGTCTGCTCTCACCCCGTCGGATCCGACGCCATCATCCCTCCTCCAGCGGTCGGGCGGGAAAGGCGGCCCCGACGGGGTGACCGGTCCTCAGCCGCCGAAGGCGGGGTGGAGCGGCCTGCCGGCTCCGCCGGACCGGGTGGCCGGCGCCGCCTCGATCGGGTCGAAGGTCCACAACGCGTACGCTCCCGGCCCGACGTGCAGCGTCGAGTTGCCGATGGTCTCGGTGTGCGGCTCCTCGGCCGGCTCGTTGAGGGCGAGGATGATGTTGCGTACCCCCGCCTCCTCGGCCGGCACCGGCAGCAGGCGGATCGTGGTCATGCCGTCGAAGGCGAGAACACCGCCGTTCTTCAGGACCCGGATGGTGATCCCGGCTGCGCGCCACAGCGGCACCATCTTCTCGATGTCGGCGGCGGTCGTGGCGATCTGGACGCCGATGACGTCGCGCATCTGGTGGTCGAGATAGCGGTCGCGGTTGTAGCGGTCGCGGCTGACGTCGCCCTCGTAGGCGGCCGGAGGGAAGGAGAGCCGCGGGTCGTCGAGGAACTCGTCGCGGTATTCCATCGCCCAGGAGAAGAAGGTGTCGTAGGTCGCGGTCGTGTAGGTGACGTCGAACCACGGGATCGGGTTGCCGTCACCGAGATCGGTCACCTGGGTGAACTCGACCGGATCGGTGACGAGTTCGCGCAGGTTGGACGTGGCGACGGCCAGGTCGCCGTCCTGGTCCGCCGAGACGGCGAGCCCGGTGTCACCGGCGACGGCGTCGGGGGCGTCTCCCGGTCCGAAGAACTCCAGGTAGGTCTCCTTGCCGAGCAGGTAGCGACCGGTCCAGGTCGAGCTCCCGTCGTTGCCGGTGTTGATCCGGCGGTCGGCGAACTGCTCCAGGTAGTCGGAGTGCTCGATCGCGTCAGCCGTCTCCCGGTCGACCATCGCCCAGGCGTGGTTGAAGGCCAGGAGCGGGTCCGGGCGCCCCTCCTCGGTAGGGGCTGCCTCCGAAGCGTGGGCGGGGGTGGCCAAGACCCCCGAGGTGATGGCGATTGAGGCGAGCGCGGCCGCGACGAGGCCCGAGAGTGGAGTCCGCATGCGTCCCAGTCTCGGTGACCGAGGCGCTCCTGTCTTCGGAATTCGGCGGCCGGCGGGTTGTACGGTCAGGCGCTGTGGGAAGCGGTTGCCAAGGTGGCACCGAGTCCGATCATCACAACGCCGCCGCCGGCGCCGAGGCCGTCGAGGCGCTTGGGCTTGCGGGCGAACCAGGCCTTGGCACGGCTGGCCGCGAAGACCCAGCCGGAGTCGCAGGCGAAGGCCATCGCCGAGAAGATCGCACCGAGCAGGAGGATCTGCGGAACGGCCGGCGCCGAGGCGTCGATGAACTGGGGCAGGAACGCGAGGTGGAAGACGATCGTCTTCGGGTTCGTCGCGCCGACGATGATGCCGGTGCGGATCGCGCCCCACCCGGTCACTCTGGCAACCTCGCCACCGTCCAGGGCCGTGCGGGCGTCGGCGCGGTGACGGATCGCCTGGATCCCGAGATAGACGACGTACGCAGCGCCGACCAGCTTCACCACCGTGAACGCCGTCGCGGACGCGGCCACGAGCGCGCCGAGCCCGATGGCCACCGCCAGGACCTGGACGAACTGGCCGGATGCGTTGCCACCCACCGACAGCACCGCATCGCGGCGCCCGGCGGTCAGAGCCCGGCCGAGGGCGAAGAGAACGCTCGGGCCCGGGATCAGGATGAAGACGAAAGAGGCCAGCGCGAAGGCGGCGAACTGGTTCAGGGACGGCACGAGTCTGATTCTCCGGCACGGTCGGCCAGACGTACGAACCATTTCTGGCAGGCGAGACGAGGTTCATGCGCCATGGATGATCCGCAAGGCGCTGGGGTGGTCTCGAATGGCTGTCATGAGCAACGTGACGGGCGCAGCGGTGACCGCCGGATCAGGAGCCGTCCTGTTCACGCTCGCCTCGGCGCAGTTCCTGATGACCCTGGACAGCTCGGTCATGAACGTCTCCATCGCAACGGTGGCCGAGGATCTCGACACGACGGTCACCGGGATCCAGACGGCCATCACGCTGTACACGCTGGTGATGGCCAGCCTCATGATCACAGGCGGAAAGGTGGGCCAGCTGCTGGGCACCAAGCGGGCCTTCGCGATCGGCTGCGTCATCTACGGCGTCGGCTCGTCGACGACGGCGCTGGCCCCCAACCTGACCGTGCTGCTCATCGGCTGGTCGTTCCTCGAGGGGGTCGGAGCCGCGCTGATCATGCCGGCGATCGTCTCGCTCGTGGCCACGAACTTCGCTCGGGCCGAGCGACCGCGCGCCTACGGACTGGTGGCGGCGGCGGGCGCGATCGCCGTGGCGGCGGGACCGCTGATCGGCGGACTGCTCACCACGTACGCCTCGTGGCGGTTGGTGTTCGCCGGAGAGGTCCTGATCGTGCTGGGCATCCTGCTCCTGACCAGGAGGATGACGGACGCGCCGGCGGACCCGAGCGCACGCCTCGACCTGGTGGGCACCGTGATGTCGACGCTCGGGCTCGGTCTGGTCGTGTTCGGGATCCTGCGCGCGGGGTCCTGGGGCTTCCTGATCCCGAAGGAGGGTGCGCCGTCGTGGCTCGGCGTCTCACCTGTCCTCTGGCTCGTGATCGCCGGTGGACTCGTGCTCCGGGCGTTCCTGGGATGGGAGCACCGGCGCCAGGATCAGGGGAGGTCAGCGCTGATCGACCCGGCGATCCTCGACAACCGGGTGCTACGTGGCGGCCTGACCTCCTTCTTCTTCCAGTATCTCCTGCAGGCCGGTCTGTTCTTCTCGGTGCCGCTGTTCCTCTCGGTGGCCCTCGGACTGTCCGCGGTCGAGACCGGGGTGCGCATCCTGCCGCTGTCCCTGACCTTGCTGCTCGCCGCTGTCGGCATCCCGAAGCTCTTTCCGGACGCCTCGCCCCGCAGGGTGGTCAGGATCGGGTTCGCCGCCCTCTTTGCCGGCAATGTCTCCCTGCTGGTCTCGCTCGAGGTGGGTGTCGGGCCCGAGGTCGTCACCTGGCCGATGCTGCTGGCCGGTCTCGGCGTGGGCGCGCTGGCCTCGCAGCTGGGCAGCGTCACCGTCTCAGCGGTCCCGGACGAGCAGAGCCCGGAGGTCGGCGGGTTGCAGAACACGGTCACCAACCTGGGCGCGTCGATCGGCACGGCCCTGGCGGGCGCGGTGCTGATTTCCGCCCTGACCTCGTCGTTCCTCACCGGGATCCAGAACAACCCCGACGTCCCCGACAGTCTCTCCTCGACGGCTGCGGTCGACCTTGCCGGGGGAATCCCGTTCGTCCCTGACGACGCGCTGGAGGACGCCTTGGCCGATGCCGGGGTGCCCGACAGTGAGTCGGCCGCGATCGTCGAGGAGAACTCGGCCGCCCGCCTCGACGGACTGCGGGCCGCGCTGTCGGTGCTCGCGCTGATCTCTCTTGTCGCCCTGTTCTTCGCCCGCCGAGTGCCCACCAGGCAACCCGGTGCCGAGCCGGCCGTCTCGAGCGGGACATGACCAACGGCGCCCCCGACACCGGTGAGCCTGCACCGAGAACAAGAAGGTCGGAGTGGTTGCAGACGTTGGGCGCCGTCGTGGGAATGCTCGGCGTCTACTTCGTTGCTCCTTTCGGCCAGGACGACGATCCGTTGCCGCTGGCCGTCGCGATAGTCCTCTCGGTGGGTGTGGTCCTGGTGCTGACCGTCATGGTGTCGCGCAGGATCCTGCGGGTGCTCGACGGCAGTTCGTCGGAAGGGCTTCCCGGCCTCCTCACCGTGCTGGTGCTCGTGGTCGTGGCCTTCTCAGCCGCTTATTTTCTGTTGGCCCGTGCCGAGCCGGGCGAGATGGCGGGACTGGACACGCGGCTCGATTCGCTGTACTTCACGCTCAGCACGACGGTGACGGTCGGCTACGGGGACATCCATCCGGTCGGCCAGGCGGCGCGGGGGATCGCCTGTATCCAGTTCGCGTTCAACGCGATCCTGGTCACCGGGCTCGTACGCGCGATCTTCTACCAGGCGCAGACCAAGAGGGCTCGTGGCTAGCCGGCGCGGGAGGCCTTGATCTGCTCGACGAGGATGTCGCCGTGCCCGGCATGGCGGGCGAGCTCCTGGATCAGGTGAACGTAGACGAACCGCAGCGACACCGGGTTCCCGTTCCAGTCGAACTGCTCGTCCAGATCATGGTCGGCGGCGACCTCGCGGGAACGCTCGCACGCCGCACGGTAGGCCGCCCGGACGGACTCGACGGTGTCCTCCGGCTCCGGCAGGAAGCTCTCCTCGACGGTGTCGGGCAGCCCGATCTCCCGGCGCGGCACCCCGGCGATCCGGGCGTGGAACCACACCTTCTCCACGAAGGTCGCATGCTTGACCAGCGCCAGTGGGGTGGTCAGCGACGGGACCAGCCGCCGTCGCGCCTCCTCGTCGTCGAGGTCCTCGAGGATGCCGGTGATCTCGTCCCGCTGGATGTCGACCATTCCCTCGAGAAGCGCGCGCTCGTCCGCCTGTCCGATCTTCATGCGGGCAGGGTAGCCGGGCGTCCCCCGAGGGCGGGAAGGGCTCAGCAGCGTTCCATGACGTACGCCTCGGCCCGTCGGCGATCCCAGCCGCGCGCCTCGTGGAGGCCGCGAACGAGCATCGTGACGTACGCAGCCGACGGCCGGGTGTGTGGGACCGCATCGAAGCCGTGCGGGGCGGTGAAGGTGAGCATCGGCAGGTCGACGGCGACGTCCTCGACCGGCATGGCCGGCGTGCGGGCCCCGACGTACGACCGCCGCGCGCCCACCGGGCGGCCACCGAGCAGGTAGGTGCCGAGGCGGTCGCGGCACATGTTGGACCCATAGCTGACGTACCAGACCTCGGGGCTCATCGCACGGCAGCGTACCGACCTCGACCCTTGGGCGAATCACGGGTTCCCCAGACCGGCGGAGCGCTGGCTGGCATCATGACCGGCGACCGGTGCGTGCGGATGGAGAGTGTGGTCGCTTGGGCGCTGATATGAGAACCGCAGCGCTGCTGTGTTTGGGTGCGGGACTGATTTTCGGCGCAGGCATGGGAAGCGAGGCGATCGTCGACGCTGTGTCGGTACACGGTCGCGCGAGAGAGTCGGCGCAAGTCTTGTCGGTCAAGGAGAACGACGGAGGTTGCGCGGGCTTCAAGCAGATATCGGACTCCTACGACATCCGCTGGCGGTCCCTGAACGGACCGGACGCTCGTCCTACCATCTTCGAGACCACCGACGGCTGCGACCTGTACCGGGCGGGTGATGTCGTGGAGGTCGTTCGCGTCTACGACGAGACCGGTGCCGTCGAGGTACATGTCGATCCGCCAGCGTCCGAGGCTGAGGCGATCTTGGTTGGCCTACTCGGGGGTGCCGTGGGCGCGATCGGTATGGGCGTCTTTGTTCTGGTGGTGGTTGCCGTCAGATTCTTGCGTCAAGGTCAGCTCCGTCGGCGTGTGCGCCGGCATGGCTCCGCGGTCTGACCGCTCTGTCCACGATCGGACGGTGGTCTAGACCGAAGGTGCCTCTCGTTTCGTCCCTCTCCGACGAGACGGGCTCACGCGTTGAGCGCCGCGAGCACGCCGTCGGCGTACTTCTCCAGCTTCGCCTCGCCGATCCCGCTGATCGTCCCGAGCTCGTCGCGGCTGGCCGGCAGCCGGGTGGCGATCTCGCGGAGCGTGGCGTCGTGGAAGACGACGTAGGCAGGCACACCCTGCTCCTTGGCGACCTCGCCGCGCCAGGCCCGCAGCCGCTCGAAGACCTCGGTGGCCTCCGGGGAGAGGTCGGCGGCGGCCACCTTCGGCTTCCGCTCCCCGGAGCCGCTGCGACGAGCCTGTCGCGGCGGCTCCTTGCGGAGCATCAGCTGCTGCTCGCCGCGGAGCACGGGGCCGGCCGGTTCAGCGACCGAGAAGACGCCGTAGCGGGTGTCGACGGCGAGCATCTCCCGGGCCAGCAGCTGCCGGATGACGGAGTGCCAGTCGCTCTCGGCGACGTCGGTGCCGATCCCGAAGACCGAGAGCTCGTCGTGGCGGAACTGGCGGACCTTCTCGGTCTCCTTGCCGCGCAGGATGTCGACGATCTGCCCGGCCCCGAAGCGCTGTCCGTTGCGCTCGCGGTCGAGCCGGATGACGGTGGAGAGGACCTTCTGGGCGGGCACGGTGCCGTCCCAGGACTCCGGCGCGGTCAGGCAGGTGTCGCAGTTGCCGCACGGCTCGGCGGTCTGCCCGAAGTAGCGCAGCAGCTGCACCCGCCGGCAGTCGACGGTCTCGCACAGCGCCAGCATCGCGTTGAGGTGCTGGCCGAGCCGGTGCTTGTGGGCCCGGTCGCCCTCGGAGGTCTCGATCATCTGCCGCTGCTGGACGACGTCGGCCAAGCCGTAGGCCAGCCACGCGGTCGAGGGCTGTCCGTCACGTCCGGCGCGGCCGGTCTCCTGGTAGTAGCCCTCGACCGACTTGGGCAGGTCGAGATGGGCCACGAAGCGTACGTCCGGCTTGTCGATCCCCATCCCGAAGGCGATGGTGGCGACCATGACGATGCCGTCCTCGCGCAGGAAGCGGGACTGGTTCTGCGCGCGGGTGCGGGCGTCGAGACCCGCGTGGTAGGGCAGCGCAGGGATGCCGGCGCCGACCAGGGTCGCGGCGGTGCGCTCGACCGAGTTGCGCGAGAGGCAGTAGACGATGCCGGCCTCGCCGGGATGCTCCGTGCGGATCAGGTCGAGGAGCTGCTTGGCCGGCTTGTCCTTCGGCGCGATCCGGTACTGGATGTTGGGCCGGTCGAAGGAGGCCACGAAGTGGCGGGCGTCCTCGAGGTCGAGCCGCTGCGCGATCTCGCGGCGGGTCTCCGCGGTGGCGGTCGCGGTCAGCGCGATCCGCGGCACCTCGGGCCAGCGCTCGTGCAGATGGGAGAGCTGCAGGTAGTCGGGCCGGAAGTCGTGGCCCCACTGGGAGACACAGTGGGCCTCGTCGATCGCGAAGAGCGAGATCTTGGCCTGGTCGAGCAGCCTACTGGTCTCGGGCACCCGTAGCCGCTCGGGCGCGAGATAGAGCAGGTCGAGCTCGCCGGTGAGCAGCGCCTGCTCCACCTGCTGCCGCTCGTGGGGCATCTGGGTCGAGTTGAGGAACCCGGCGCGCACCCCGAGCGCGGAGAGCGCGTCCACCTGGTCCTGCATCAGCGCGATCAGCGGCGAGATGACCACCCCGGTCCCTGCCCTCACCAGGGACGGGATCTGGTAGCACAGCGACTTCCCGCCACCGGTCGGCATCAGCACCAGCGCGTCGCCGCCGGTCGCCACGTGCGCGACGATCTCGGCCTGGTCGCCGCGGAACTCGTCGTAGCCGAAGACGCGGCGCAGGACATCCAGCTCCGGGGTCAGTTCGCTCACGTCGGTGACCCTACCGGCCGCCACCGACGGTCCTCCTCAGGCCGAGATCCTGTCCCGGGTGACGGTGGCCTTTCCGGCATCGGTCGAGCCGTGGGCGCGTTCGAGCGCGGCACCCTCGACGTCGACGTTCGGCAGGATGCGGTCGAGCCACTTCGGCAGCCACCACGCCGAGCGGCCGAGCAGGTGCATCAGTGCCGGCATCAGCAGCATCCGGACGATGAAGGCGTCCAGCAGCACCCCGAGCGCGAGCCCGAAGCCCATCGAGCGGATCATCACCGACTCGGCGAAGACGAACCCGCCGAAGACGGAGACCATGATCAGGCCGGCCGCGATCACCACCGAACGCCCGGCCCGGAAGCCCTGGGCGACGGCGATGCGGGCGGGTGCCCCGTGGACGTACGCCTCCCTCATGCCGGAGGCGAGGAACAGCTGGTAGTCCATCGCCAGGCCGAAGAGGATCCCGACGAGCAGGATGGGCAGGAAGCTCAGGATGGGGCCGGTGCTGTCGATGCCGATCCACTCGGCCCCGATGCCCTTCTGGAAGACCGCGACCACGACGCCGTACGTCGCCAGCAGCGAGAGCACGAAGCCACCGGTCGCGATGAGCGGGACCAGGAGGGAGCGGAAGACCAGGATCAGGATCAGCAGCGAGAGACCGACGACGACGGCGAGGTAGGGGAGGAGTACGTCGTTGAGCCCCTGCGACACGTCGATCGCGACGGCGGTGGCGCCGGCGACGCCGAGCGTGATGTCGCCGTTGACCGCAGGCATGTCCCGGATCGCGTTGACCAGCTCGTTGGTCGAGACGCTGTTGGGGCCCTCCTCGGGGATGACCTGGAAGGCCGCCGTGCGACCGTCCTCGGAGACCGCGGCCGGAGCCACGGCGCGTACGTCATCGAGGTCTGCCAGCGCCTTGGCGACGGTCAGCTGGGCTCGCTGGACGCCGGACTCGTTGAGGCCCTCGGGCAGCTCGGCGGCGACGAGCAGCGGGCCGTTGGCGCCGGCGCCGAAGCTGTCCTCGGTGATCGTGTAGGCGGTCTTGGCCAGGGAGCCCTCGGGCTCGGAGCCACCGTCGGGCAGGCCGAGTCGCATGTCGAGAGCGGGGACCGCGAGGGCGAGCAGGGCGACCACGGAGGCGACGACCGTGACCAGCGCGCGCCAGGTGGGCATCGGCTTGGCGTGGGCCTCCGCGGCGTCCTGCTTCGCGACCTTCTTGCGGGCACGCTTGGAGACGATGCGCCCACCGACGAGGCCGAGGATGGCCGGGGTCAGGGTGATCGCGACCAGGACGGCGATCGCGACGCAGGCGGCGCCGACCGAGCCCATCAGGCCGAGGAACGGGATCCCGGTCATGTTGAGGGCGACCAGTGCCACGATCACGGTGGAGCCGGCGAAGACGACGGCGGTGCCGGCGGTGCCGTTGGCGAGCGCGATCGACTCGGTGACGTCGGAGCCGTGGAGCAGCTGCTTGCGGTGCCGGTTGAGGATGAACAGCGAGTAGTCGATGCCGACGGCGAGGCCGAGCATCAGGCCCAGGATGGGGGTCATCGAGGCCATCTGCACGACGCCGGAGAGGGAGAGCGCGCCGAGCGCACCGATGCCGACGCCGGTCAGCGCGGTGACCAGCGGCACGCCGGCGCCGATGATCGTGCCGAGCATGACCAGCAGGACGACGGCGGCGACGCCGACGCCGACGATCTCGCCCGGGCCCACCGGGTTGGGGGTCTCCTGGGAGATGTCGGAGGAGACCCCGATCTCGACCCCCTCGATCGGGTTGTCGGTGAAGTGGTCGACCGTGGCCTTCTTGGTCTCCTCGGACATCTCCAGACGTCCGACGGAGTAGGCGACGTTGACCAGGGCGGCCGAACCGTCCGCGGAGACCATCCGGATCTCCTCGGAGAGCTCGAGCAGCTCGGCGCCGTTCTCGGCCTTGGCGGTGTTGGCCTCGAGGTCGGCGGCGCTGTCGTCGAGCTTCGCCTGCTGCTTGTCGATGGCGGCCTGCTGCTTGTCGATCTGTGTGGTCGGCATCCCGGCGGCCTGCAGCTGGGTGCGGGCCTTGTCGATGTCGGCCTGTGCCTTGTCGAGCTTGGCCTGGGCGCTGTCGAGCTGGCTCCGGCCTGCCTCGAGCCTGGCCTGGCCCGCGGTGACCTTCTCGGCCTGCGCCGCGCGCTGGGCCTCGGTCTGGAAGGGGTCGGTGACCGCGGCGACGTCGGGGAGGTCCTCGGCGCTGGTGATCAGCGCCCGGATCTCCTGCTTCTGGGTTGCGCTGAGCGGGGTGCCGTCCTCGGTCTGGAAGGCGATCGTGCCGGAGCCGCCGGCCAGGTCGGGCAGCCCTTCCTGGAGCTCGTCGACCACCTCGGAGGAGGGCAGCCCCGGGATGTCGAAGCTGGTGGTGAGCTCGCCGGACCAGGCGACGTACGCCCCGGCGGCGCCGGACAGCGCCAGCACCCAGGCAAGGATCACGAGCCAGGCGCGGCGCGCGGCCGACTTGCCCAATCGGTACAACAGCTCCGCCATGGCGGCATCCCTCCGGTAATTCGCAACGGTGCGTCCAGTTAATCATCTGTACGCCGAGGGACAAGGGCTGCTGAGCGAGTGATGGGTCACACCTGTGCCGTGGCCATGAGATGCCGCGGGCTCCTAGGATGCCGTTCATGCCAGCGTCAGCAGGAGTGCGTCGTCGAGGTGCCGTACGCAGCGAGGAGGCTCGCATGGCGGTCCTCGACGCGACCGGGCGGCTCTTCGCCGAGAAGGGGTATGACCACCTCACCATCGAGGGCATCGCGGCCGAGGCGGGTGTCTCCAAGCAGACGATCTACCGCTGGTGGTCCTCGAAGAGCGCGGTCGTCGCCGACGCCCTGATCGAGGATCTGCTGCTGCCGGACCATCCGGTCGTACCGGACACCGGGGACATCCGCGCCGACCTGATCGCCTGGATGCAGAGCCTCATCGACCTCGTCGCCCAGCCCGGCAACGACAGCCTCGTCCGCTCGCTCGTTGCGGCCGCTTGCGAGAACCCCGCCATCGGCGCCCGCCTCAACGACGCCCTCGGCATCACCGCCACGGTCTCCACCCGTATCGAGGCCGCCGTCGCCGCCGGCCAGCTGCCCGCCGACCTGCCGGTCAAGGAGTTCGTACGTGCCCTGGTCGGTGGGTTCGTGCTGCACTCCCTCGAGCGCACCGAGCCCGCTCCGGACGTTGCCGAGCGCCTGGTGCGCGCGCTGTTGCACTGAGTCGTTCTTTACCCAAGAAAGAGGGGGTAGAGCCCCTCGGCTCGGGGCTACGGTGGAAGGTATGCCGAAGGTGCCCCCGCCCGTCTATGTCGCCGTGGGCCTGGTCGCCCAGCATCTGCTCGCTCCGGATCGCCGCCCGACCGCCGTCCGGTCCGTCGCGGCCGGTCTCCTCACCGCCGGCTCGGTCTATGTCGTGGGCGCCGCCGCCCGTGCGTTCAAGCACAAGGACACCAGCTTCGACCCGCTCGAGCCGGAGCGGGCGACCGCGGTCGTCACCGACGGGCCGTTCCGCTACACCCGCAACCCGATGTACGTCGGCATGGCAGGTCTCCTCGCCGCCCACGCCGTCCTCCGCGGTGGCTGGCTCCCGCTCGTCCCCGTCGCGGCCTTCGTCGCCGTCATCGACCGCACCCAGATCCCCGCGGAGGAGCATGCCCTGTCGTGGAGCTTCGGCGAGGCGTACGACTCCTACCGGAGCAGCACGCCCCGCTGGCTCGGCCCGCCCCGGGATGCCGCGCGTGGCTGAGCTCCTCCACACGGTCCTGGACACCACCGACGTACGCCGCCTCGCCGAGTTCTACCGCCAGCTCCTCGGTCTGGTCTACCGCCCCGGGGACGAGGTGCCCGGTGACGACGACTGGCTCGTCCTCACCTGGCCCGACGGGCGTCGTGCGCTCGCGTTCAACCTCGTCGACTCGTCCGAGATGGCACCGTCCGACTGGCCTGCTCCTGGGGCCGTCAAGCACATGCATCTCGACACCGTTGTCGGGTCCGTCGCGGAGCTCGACGCTGAGCATGCTCGTGTGCTGGGGTTGGGGGCTTCGCTCCGGCTCGACCGGTCCGATGATCCTGAGGAGCCTCTGCGTGCCTATGCGGATCCTGCGGGGCACATCTTCTGCATCTTCGTGGGCTGAATCTTTGGGGTGGTCGAGTTTGTCTCGACCACCCCACCCCGCTCCCACCCCGCTGGTCGAGCCGCCGGAGCCGCTAGGCGGAGGCGTGTCGAGACCAACACGGTTCCTCGGCGGATCGAGCTTGCCGAGAACTCCCTGCCGGGACGTTTCGCCCGGAGGGCTGGCCTGGGCCGCCGACCCGTTCTTTGAGGGTGTTCTCGACGGTCCCCGGAGTCAAGGACGGCCTACGGCCGCCGGCTTCGCCGGCCGCTTCGCGGTCCTGGACACCGGGGCCCGTCGAGAAAAACTTGGCTGGCTATCGGGGCGGCGGCCCGGGTGTGGCGCAGCATCATCACTCCGCGGAACAGATGATGTGGGTGGGGTGTGAGGGGTGGCCCTTCGGGCCACTTACCATCCACAGGAACGATGCCGTTCGCTCACCGCGAGAACAGGGTTTGAACAGGGAAAATAGATGGCCACGGGAGTGGTTGAGGCGTAGAATCAGACCCATCACAACACCTCACTGAGGGGAGGAAATGGCGATGAGTCTCGAACCCGAGATCAACCACTGGGGCACCGAACCCAGCGACCCGATCGACGCCGAACTGGCGGCCATCGAATCCTCCCTGAACCGACTGCTGACCCGAGACCCCGTCTACTGGCGCACCAGCCAGAAAAAGACCCGCCTGGCCCAGATCGAAAAACTCCAGACCATGCAGGCCGCGCTCAAGCTCCGCGTGCTGGCGTCTGCTGGTGATATCGCTGAGGAGACTGGCGCGAAGGATGCCTCGGGGTGGATGCGGGCCGAGCTGTTGGTCGACAGGGGTGTGGCCCGTTCCCAGCTCAAACTGGCCGCCGTCGTAGCCAAGTACGACCTGGTGGTTGCTGGGTTGGCTGAGGGGGTGGTGTCTCAAGACAAGGCCCAGGTGATCACCCAGGCCCTGGACGCCATCGCGACGGACCCTGCAGTTAGTGCTGAGGATCTGGTCCTGGCGGAGAAGCTGCTGGTGGACGAGGCGAGCGAGTTGACCGCGAACCAGCTCAAGATCGTCGGACGCCGGATCCTGGCGAAGGTCGACCCGGAACGCTTCGAAGCCGCCGAGGCCAAGGCGCTGCAGCGGGAAGAGGAGCGCGCCCAACGGCGCACCTTCTTCTCCTCTCACGACAACGGCGACGGCACCATCGACCTCCACGCGAGGGTCTCCCGCGCCGTCGGGATGCGGCTGCGCACCATCTTGGAGTCCCTGGCCCAGCCGAGGAAGTTGACCGTGGAGAACCGGGGCCGCAAGGCCCCCTACGACCGGCTCCTGGGCCAGGCCTTCGCCCGGGTCATCGAGACCTACGACGTCGAGAACTTGCCCCGGCACGGTGGCCACGGGACCACGGTGTTCATCACGATGAGCATCGACCAGCTCCGTGCCGACCTCGGCACCGCCGCGTTGGGGTTCGACGGCGAGCAGATCACCGCCGCCGAAGCCCGCAAGATGGCCTGCAACGCCAACCTGATCCCGGTGGTGCTGGGCACCGACTCTGAGATCCTCGACCTCGGCCGCACCGCCCGCCTGGCCTACCCAGTCCAACACCGAGCCCTGCGACTCCGGGACAAGTGCTGCCAAGCCGAAGACTGATTCGCCCTGGGTTTCGTTCCGACATCTTTGACAGGATTGGGAACGATGCCGAAGAAGTACTCCTCCGAGATGCGTGAGCGGGCGTTGCGGAT
>NZ_JBEYUV010000025.1:0-90455 GCF_040643685.1 Nocardioides sp. NPDC047086 | reverse complement strand
TTGGCGATGACGGCCTTGACGGACTCGGCCTCGATGCGGGCCTGGGCGGGGTCGTAGACGCCGCAGGGCAGGTCGCAGTGGGCCGAGACCTCGATGGTGGGAGCGAAAAGTCGCGCGAACATGCGGGTCCTCTCAAAGAGTGTTCATGTGTCCTACGGATTGCGACACTACTCCGCATGGAAGACATCGCGGCCAGGGCACCCCGACACAGCTGGGGAATGGCGAAGGTCGTAGGGGTCTCGATGGAGCCGACGTTGCGGGCAGGGGACCGGTTGTGGGTCTCCTACGGACGTACGCCGGTGCCCGGGTGCGTGGTCGTCGCCCGGCTCGCCGACGGGGCGGTCGTGGTGAAGCGGGCCGTGGAGCGGCGTACGACCGCGTCGGGTCGCTCCGGATGGTGGCTGCTCTCGGACAATCCGGCCGCTCCGGGGGTGATCGACTCCCGTCATCGCGGGCCCGTGGCGGATGCCGACGTGCACGGTGTCGTCGTGGCGCGGCTGTGGCCGCGACCGCGGATTCTGGGTGAGTCTCTGGATGAGCCCTCCAGATGAGGGCTTCGTCACCTGTAGGAAACATCAACCGCTTCCTCGGGTAACCTGTGGGAAACTGCCATCCGGGCATCACATCCCTGTAGATGGCGCCTTGCGCGGCTCCACCCTCGGCTCGCGTTCGACCGCCCGACGTCCGAGTCCGTAGTTTCTGGAGGCCCCCAATGACCGAGTCCACCCTGTCCACCGAGACCACCGCCTATGACGGCGACCCGGTGTTCGAGCTTCACCGCGGCGGCAAGATGGCGATCGCGGCGACCGCATCGGTCTCTGACAAGGCATCGCTGTCGATGGCCTACACCCCCGGTGTCGCCCGGGTCTGCACCGCGATCGCCGAGAACCCGGAGCTGGCCCACACCTACACCTGGGTGCCCAACACCGTCGCGGTCGTCACCGACGGCACCGCGGTCCTCGGTCTCGGTGACATCGGCCCGTCCGCCGCGATGCCGGTGATGGAGGGCAAGGCGGTGCTGTTCAAGGAGTTCGGCGGCGTCGACTCCATCCCGATCTGCCTGGACACCACCGACGTCGACGAGATCGTCGAGACCGTCATCCGGATGGCGCCGAGCTTCGGTGGGATCAACCTCGAGGACATCTCCGCGCCCCGCTGCTTCGAGATCGAGGACCGCCTCAAGGAGGCGCTCGACATCCCGGTCTTCCACGACGACCAGCACGGCACCGCCGTGGTCACGCTGGCCGCGCTGATGAACGCGCTGAAGCTGACCGGCCGCAACCCGGAGTCGACCCGTGTGGTCATCTCGGGCGCCGGTGCCGCCGGGGTCGCGGTCGCCAAGATCCTGCTCGAGTTCGGCATCAAGGACCTCGCCCTGCTCGACCGCAAGGGCGTCATCTCCTCCACCCGCTCGGACCTGACCGCGTCGAAGAAGGCGATCGCCGAGGTGACCGCGGACGTCACCGGCCGCACGGGCTCGCTCGCCGACGCCCTCGACGGCGCCGATGTCTACGTCGGCGTCTCCGGCGGCACCGTCCCCGAGGAGCTCGTCGCGACCATGGCCGAGAAGGCGATCGTCTTCGCGATGGCCAACCCCAACCCGGAGATCCACCCCGACGTCGCGCACAAGTACGCCAGCATCGTCGCCACCGGCCGCTCGGACTTCCCCAACCAGATCAACAACGTCCTCGCCTTCCCCGGCATCTTCCGGGGCGCGATCGACGTGCACGCCTCCTCGATCACCGAGGGGATGAAGCTCGCCGCCGCGCAGGCGCTGGCTGCGCTGGTCGGCGACGAGCTCTCCGAGTCGAAGGTCATCCCGGAGCCGTTCGACCCGCGTGTCGGCCCCGCGGTCGCTGCTGCGGTCGCCGAGGCCGCTCGGGCTGACGGGGTCGCTCGGGCCTGAGCGTTCCTTCGTCAAGGTATGCAGCCGAAGGACCGCTTCCCTCGCGGAGCTCCCCGAGGGAAGCGTCCCGCCATCTGCATACCTTGATCGAGGATCCACCAGGGTCGGTAGTGTCGGGCGCATGTTCGCTGCGTACGCCGAGAAGTTCTCATCCGACGACCCGATCTCCGGCCTCGTGCTGGGGGAGCGGCCCGACCCTGTCGCTCCGGACGGTTGGACGACGGTCACCGTCAAGGCCGCCTCGCTCAACCACCACGACCTCTGGTCGCTGCAAGGGGTCGGGCTCAAGGCCGAGGCACTGCCGATGATCCTGGGCTGCGACGCGGCCGGGCTCGACGAGGACGGCAACGAGGTCGTGGTGCACTCGGTGATCTCCTCGCCCGACTGGACCGGCGACGAGACCCTCGACCCGAAGCGGTCGCTGCTCTCCGAGCGTCATCAGGGCACCTTCGCCGAGAAGGTGATCGTGCCGCGTCGCAACGTGGTGCCGAAGCCGGCCGGGATGTCGTTCGAGGAGGCCGCCTGCCTGCCGACGGCATGGCTGACGGCCTACCGGATGCTGTTCACCCAGGGTGGGCTCAAGGCCGGCGACTCGGTGCTGGTGCAGGGCGCCGGCGGTGGCGTGGCCACCGCGGCGATCACGCTCGCCCGGGCGGCGGGCCTGAAGGTCTACGCGACCTCGCGTGACGAGGCGAAGCAGAAGCGTGCCCTCGAGCTCGGTGCCCACGAGGCGCTGCCGTCGGGGGAGAGGCTGCCGGTCAAGGTCGACGCGGTGATCGAGACCGTCGGGCGGGCGACCTGGAAGCACTCGGTGCGCTCGCTGCGTCCGGGTGGGGCGATCATCATCAGCGGCACCACCTCGGGGGCGAACCTCGACGACGCGCTGCTGACCAACATCTTCTTCCTGCAGCTGAAGGTGATTGGCTCGACGATGGGCACCCGCAACGAGCTGGCGAGCCTGGTCTCGCTGCTCGAGGCCACCGGCGCGCGGCCGCTGATCGACCGCACCATGCCGCTGACCGAGGCCAAGGCCGGCTTCGAGGCGATGCACGCCGGTGATCTCTTCGGGAAGGTCGTCTTCACCCTGTGACACCGCATGCCGTGACAGCTGCTGTGTGACGTACGGAATATCGTTCGACTCCCCCCGGTTCTGCAAGGGACCATTGAGTGTCAGCGCCGGGGGGCTCGAAAAGTTTCTCGTGGCGTGATGTCGAAATCGGCGCTGCCCGTTCGATCTATGTATGAGAGCGGGCGGCACCGGGCCCCTGCGCACGACCCGAGGAACTAGTCATGACTGCTGCCGTCACAACATCGCATCGTCCGGCCGACGGTGAGAAGCGGCGTACGCCTGCCGTCATCACTCTGCTCGTGCTGGCCACCTTCGTGGTGATCCTCAACGAGACGATCATGCTCAACGCGATCCCGAACCTGATGAACAGCTTCGGGGTCACCGAGCATGCCGCCCAGTGGGTCTCGACCGCGTTCATGCTCACCATGGCCTCGGTGATCCCGGTGACCGGCTGGTTCCTGCAGCGGGTGACGACCAGGACCGCGTACGCGACGGCCATGGCCGTCTTCATCGCCGGCACCCTGATCTCGGCGATCGCGCCGGTCTTCGGGGTCCTGCTCGCCGGCCGCGTCATCCAGGCGGCCGGCACCGCGGTGATGATGCCGCTGCTGATGACCACGCTGATGACGGTGGTCGACGAGAGCGACCGTGGCCGGGTGATGGGCAACGTCACCATGGCGATCTCGGTCGCGCCGGCGCTCGGGCCGACCCTGTCCGGTCTGATCCTGGGCTTCGGCTCGTGGCGGCTGCTCTTCCTGCTGGTCCTGCCGATCGCCGTCGGGGTCGCCTGGTCCGGGCTGCGCCGGCTGGAGAACGTCAACGAGCCCGCGGAGTCGAGCGTGGACTGGGCCTCCGTGGTCATCGCCGCGCTCGGGTTCGGCTCGCTCGTGTACGGCCTGAGCCGGTTCGCCGAGGGTGAGGTCGGGCTTCCGCTGGTCATCGCGGGGCTCGGCGCCCTGCTGATCCTCGGGTTCGTGCTCCGTCAGCTCCGGCTGCAGCGGGTCGGCTCGCCCCTGCTGGATCTGCGCGCGTTCCTGCACCCCACGTTCACCAAGTCGCTGGTTCTGATGGCCATCGCGTTCCTGGCGATGATGGGCTCGATGATCCTGCTGCCGCTCTACCTGCAGACCGTGCGCGGGCTCTCTCCGCTCTACACCGGTCTCCTGGTGATGCCGGGCGGTCTCGCCATGGGTCTCCTCGGGCCGACCGTGGGGCGGATCTTCGACACCTACGGTGGCCGGGTGCTCGTCATCCCGGGTTCCGTCGGAATCGTGGTCGCTCTCGGCGGGCTCTCGCAGATCTCGCTGACGACGCCCTACGCGCTCGTGCTGGTGCTGCACCTGATCCTGATGGTCAGTCTGGCCGCCGCCTTCACCCCGGTCTTCACGCTGGGTCTCGGGTCGCTGCCGTCACACCTCTACTCCCACGGCTCCTCGATCCTGGGCACGCTGCAGCAGGTCGCGGCCGCGTTCGGCACCGCCTTGGCGGTCACCGTGATGTCCGTACGCAGCGACCAGGTCATCGACGAGGTCGGTGCCGTCGCGGCTCACGTGAGCGGCCTGCAGGCCGCGTTCCTCGTCAGCGCCGGATTGGCTCTGATCGTGGTCGTGATGGCGGTCCTGCTGCCGGCTCGGGCGGAGGGGCACGAGGAGGCTGCCGCGGAGCCTGCGGCGGAGCCCGAGGCGGACCCTTCGACAAGCTCAGGACATCGCCTCGAGGCGGATCTTGACGCCGAGCTCGCCGAACTGTGCGAGCACGGGCGCGAGCCTGCGGTGTGCGGCTGCTGAGTCGGTCCTACGACTCCGAGCGCCACTGATAGACGCCGATCAGCAGCATCCTCAGCTGGGTGCGCACGGTCGCGACGATCTGCTCCTCCTGCTCGGGACGGGAGGTGGAGAGGATCTGCTCCGCGGTGGCGACCAGCACGTTCACGAACAGCGACGAGAGCACGTGCAGGTCCTTGGCCGTCCAGGCGTCGGTACCGGTCATCAGTGCCAGGTCGGTGGCGAGCTCGCGCTCGCAGAGCTCGATCTCGCGTCGGATGGCATCACGCACCGAACGCGGGCCGGCGACGCGCTCGCGGGCGATGAAGCCGAAGTGGTCGCGGCGCCGGTGGACGTGGTCGACGAGGGCATCGATCGAGCCGTCGACGACATCCTGGTCGGCCCGGGCGTTGCGGCGTACGTCGCGGAAGAGGTCGCGCAGCGAGTCGAAGGATTCCTCGACCAGCGCCAGTCCGAGCGACTCGATGGAGTCGAAGTGGCGGTAGAACGCGGTCGGCACGATGCCGACCTGCTTGGCGACCTGGCGTAGCGAGAGCGCGGTCAGCGAGCTGTCGGAGCAGAGCTCCAGCGTCGCGTCCAGGATCGCTCGCCGGGTCCGGAGCTTGCGCTCCGCACGGCTCTCCGGCTCCGCACCCGTCTCGATCACCAGACCATCCTAGGGGCAGCGGCCGGTGGGCCGTCAGGTGCACGCCTGTACACCGTGATCTGGACCACGTGCGTGGTGTCTTGACGCGTACGCCAGTGACCCACCATGGTTGTCGGTGTACAGATGTTCACTGAAAGGCGAAACACATGGCACTCGACCTCGGCGGCCGGATCCTCCGCTCCCGCACGGTTGCGGCGCTCGCCTCACCGCATGGCATCGACCGCTATCTGACCGAGATCAACCCGATGCTGGCCGCGCACGAGGTGCGCGCCCGCATCACCGACATCCACCCGGAGGTGAGCGCGCCCGGCGCGCCCCGAGTGGCGACCGTGACGCTCCAGCCCACCTCGACCTGGCGCGGCCACCGTGCCGGTCAGCACGTGACCGTCGGCATCGACACGGGGGAGGGGCGGCGTACGACCCGCGTCTTCACCGTCTCCAACACCGAGGGCAAGCCGGGTGAGCCGCTCACCATCACGGTGCGTGCTCACGACGACGAGCACGCGACTCCCTACAGCATCTCCAAGTTCCTGACCGAGCGAGCCACCGTCGGCACGCTGGTGCACCTGTCCCAGGCCGAGGGCGACTTCGTCCTTCCCGACCGCGTGCCCGAGCACATCGTGCTGATCTCGGGTGGCTCCGGCATCACCCCGGTGATGTCGATGCTGCGCTCCCTGCAGCGGCGTACGCACCGGGGCAAGGTCAGCTTCCTGCACTGGGCGCCCAGCGCCGACCGCCAGATCTTCGCCGACGAGCTCGAGGAGATCCGTCACCAGGGCCATGGCGTCGACCTGCACATCCTCCACACGGCCGACGGGGCGCCCTACCTGTCCCCGGCGCTGCTGGAGAAGCTGGTCCCGGGATATCAGGACCTGCCGACCTGGGCCTGCGGACCGGCGTCGCTCATCGAGGCCGCCCAGGCTGCGTACGACGGCACCGAGTCGCTCCGGGTGGAGTACTTCAAGCCGCCGAAGACCGCCGGCGTGGCCGGTGGCGAGATGGAGTTCGCGCGCACCGGCAAGACCGTCGCCAACGACGGCGCCACGATCCTCGACCAGGCCGAGGCCGCGGGGCTGAGCCCCGAGTCCGGCTGCCGGATGGGGATCTGCTTCTCCTGCACGACCAACAAGAGCTCCGGACGCGTCCGCAACGTGCTGACCGGCGAGACCTCCGAGCTCCCCGACGAACAGATCCGGATCTGCGTGAGCACGCCCGAGGGCGACTGCTCCGTGGACCTCTGACGATTCCTTCAAGGAGACACCCCCATGACCACTGTTGAGAAAACCGGCAACCGCCGCCTCTCTGCCGAGGAGCTCGAAGCCTTCGGCGCCGAGATGGACGCCATCCGCCAGCGGATCGTCGCCGACCTCGGCGAGAAGGACTCGGCGTACATCTACGACATCGTCAAGAAGCAGCGCGCCTTCGAGCTCGCCGGCCGCGCGCTCTTCTACCTGCCCGTGATCGGCTGGGTCCCCGCCGTCGCCTGCCTGTCGATCTCCAAGATCCTCGACAACATGGAGATCGGGCACAACGTCATGCACGGCCAGTACGACTGGATGGGCGACCCCGACCTCAACTCGCGCATGTTCGAGTGGGACAACGTCTGCCCCTCCGACCAGTGGAAGTACTCCCACAACTACATCCACCACACCTTCACCAACGTCCTCGGCAAGGACCGCGACATCGGCTACGGCATCCTGCGGATGGACGAGGACCAGAAGTGGCACCCCTACTTCCTGGGCAACCCGGTCTACGCGTTCCTGCTGATGGTCTTCTTCGAGTGGGGCGTCGCGATGCACGACCTCGAGGTCGAGAACATCGTCGCCGGCAAGCGGAAGATGTCGGACAACGCCGAGCTGCACCGCGGCCTCATGAAGAAGGTCAAGCGCCAGGCGCTGAAGGACTACGTGCTCTTCCCGCTGCTCACCGGTCCGCTGGCGCCGCTGACGTTCCTCGGCAACGGTGTGGCGAACCTGGTGCGCAACATCTGGGCGTTCAACATCATCTTCTGCGGCCACTTCCCGGCCGGCGTCGCCTCCTTCTCGCAGGAGGAGTGCGAGGACGAGACCCAGGGTCACTGGTACTACCGCCAGCTCCTCGGCTCCGCCAACATCACCGGCGGGCGCATCTTCCACCTCATGTCCGGGAACCTGTCCCACCAGATCGAGCACCACCTCTTCCCCGACCTCCCCGCGCGCCGCTACCCGGAGATCGCCGAGGAGGTCCGCGAGATCTGCGAGCGCTACGACCTGGCGTACAACGCCGGTCCGCTGCACCAGCAGTTGTGGGGCGTCTTCAAGAAGATCTGCAAGTACGCCCTCCCCGACCGCAAGCGCTCCGCCGCCGACGACGTCGAGACCGCTCCCGCGCTTCAGGGGGTCGCGGCATGACGCCTGACCAGCCACAATGGGTTGTCATGGAGCCCGAGCTGAGCAAGAACGAGATCCGCAAGGATGTCGCCCAGAGTGCCGTCGAGGTCACCGCGACCACCGTCGGCCAGGTCGCGGTCATCATCACCGGCGCCGTACGTGACGTGGCCGGTGCCATCGGCGGCATGGCCACCGAGCTCTTCGAGCTCCGTGCCGCCGCCAAACGAGCCGAGAAGGACCTCGCCGAATAGGTAGTTCTGACGGCCGAATCCGCAGTTGTGGGCGACGAAACCCTGGTTTCGTCGCCACAATTGATTTCTCGGCTCGCCAGAGGTGAGGATTCGGCGGCGTCAGTCCTCGGGGTCGTCGAGGCGGGCCAGCCAGGTGGCGAGCCGCTCGATGGCCGTCTCGTGCTCGGGGTGGACGTCGACGAATGCCTGGAGCTGCTCGGCCAGCCAGGCGAGGGTGACCTCATCGTCGCCCCTTCGGGTGACGAGCTCCTCGATGCCGCGGTCGGTGAAGTACATGGGTCTCAGTCTTTCATTCTGCGTTCAGTGGTGAGTCGGAGGCCGGGCCGCCGGAGAGACCGCGTACGACCATCCCGAGCGTGGCGTTGATGAGCCGGTCGCGCTCGGCGTCGGGGCAGGCGGCGTAGGGGCCGTCGATGAGCAGGACCGCGAGGCCGTGGACGGTGGACCAGGCCGCCGTCTCGGCGTCGGGGCGAAGCTCCGGGGCCAGCCAGCCGGCTGCGACGAGGTCGTCGAGGGCCGTGGTGAGGAAGGCGTACGGCGGGGCCTCGGCGAGGATCGTGGAGAGCTCCCCGGGCGGGTGTGCGTCTCCGTCGTGCGGGCGGAGGAAGGCGGTCCGGAACAGGCCGGGCTGGGCGAGCGCGAAGCGGATGTAGCCGCGCCCGGCCGCGGCGAGACGCTGCACCGCCGCCTCGGCCGGATGCGGGGACGGCTTCTCGGCAGCCAGGAGGTCGAGGATCGTCGCGGCCAGCCTGTCCATGGCTTCGTGCTTGGCGGCGACGACCAGGTCGGCCTGGTTGGCGAAGTGGCGGTAGGTCGCGGTCGGGGTCACGCCGACGGCGCGGGCCGCGGCCCGGATGGTCACGGCGTCCGGGCCGCCCTCCTCGGCAAGTGCCGCGGCCGCATGGACCAGCGCGTTGCGGAGGTCGCCGTGGTGGTAAGGCCGGACGCCCTCGTCCGAGCTCTCTGAGGATTTCACGGAATTCATGTTGACACCTACCCACATCAAAGGGAAAGTTAACACCTACAAAGTTTACGCCTGTCCACATTCATTCTGGAGGAATCGTGTTCCACCGACTCGGCACCCTTGTGGTGCGAAATCCGCGCCGGGTCCTGGTGATCGGCCTGGTCGCCCTCCTCGGCGCGATCTATCTGGCCACCTCGGCCTTCGGCAAGCTCGACGACGCCGGCTTCGACGACCCCGCCTCGGAGAGCAGCCGCGCAGCCATCGCGCTGGAGGAGGGGTTCGGCAACGAGGCCGGGTTCCTCCTGACTGTCAGCGCCGCCGACGGCGCAGTGACCGAGGGCACCGCCGCCAAGGACGCTCAGGCGCTCGTCGATCGCCTCCGAGCCGATGACGACCTGACCGACGTCGCCTCCTACCTCGACGCCCCCGGTCCCGGCATGGTCTCGGACGACGGCACCCACGGACTGATCTCCGTCGGCGCGAAGAACCCGGACAGCGTCGACGCCGCCGCGGTGATCGACCGCTACACCGACGAGACCGCGACTGATGGGGCCACGACGGTCCACGTCGGCGGTCAGCTCGCGACCTTCGAGGAGGTCGGCACCCAGATCGGCGCCGACCTGGGTCTCGCCGAGGCGATCGCGATCCCGCTGATGATCGCGCTGCTGGTCCTCGCCTTCGGTAACGTCGTCGCCGCCTTCGTCACCATCGGAGTCGGCGGGTTCGCCATCGCCGGCACCTTCGCCGAGCTCTCGGTGCTCGGCAACTTCACCGACGTCTCCATCTACGCCCTCAACCTGACGACCGGCCTCGGGCTCGGCCTCGCGGTGGACTACGGCCTGCTGATGGTGGCGAGGGTCCGCGAGGAGCGGGCCGCCGGAGCGGAGCACGCCGATGCCGTCGTGCGCGCGGTGGAGACCGCCGGCCGGACGATCGTCTTCAGCGCCACCACGGTCGCGGTCTCACTGGCCTCGCTGCTGTTCTTCCCACTCTACTTCCTGCGCTCCTCGGCGTACGCCGGCATCGGGGTCATGGTGATCACCGCCGTGGTCGCGGTCGTGCTGCTCCCTGCCACGATCACCCTCCTGGGAGATCGGATCGACGCCCTCCGCGTCCCCGGCGTACGCGGTCTGCGCGGTGGCGCGGCCCCGTTCTGGACCCGGCTGGCCCGCTCCGTCACCAGGCAGCCGTGGGTCGCGCTCCCCGTCGTGGCCGTTCTGCTCGCGATGGCCGCGCCACTGGCCGGGATCGAGTTCGGCACCCCCGACGACAGGGTTCTCCCGGCATCGGCGGGGAGCCGCCAGGCCGGCGACCTGCTTCGCGAGGAGTTCGACGGCGACGGCACCAGCCCTATCCGCGTCGTGACCACCTCGGCCGTCGACGACGCGAGCCTGGTGACGTACGCCGCCGACCTCTCCCGGGTCGCCGACGTCGACCGTGTCGACGCCCGTGTCGGGACGTACGTCGACGGCACCCTCGCCTCGAAGACACCGGCCCTCCCGCCCGGTGACGGCGCGGACGAGCTCGCCGTCGTCAACCAGCTCGACCGCCAGTCCGAGGAGGCGCGTGACCTGGTCCGCGACGTACGTGCCGTCCCGGCACCAGCCGGGACCGAGGCTCTCGTCGGTGGCGGCGCGGCGGAGCTGTTGGACTCCCTGGACGCGATCGGCGCCAAGCTCCCGTTCGCCGCAGGCGGGCTCGCGATCGCGATGGTGGTGATCCTGTTCCTGTTCACCGGCAGCCTGGTCCAGCCGCTCCGGGCGCTGGTCCTCAACGTCATCGGCCTCGGCGCGACCGTCGGGACGACCGTGGTGATCTTCCAGGAGGGCTTCGGCGCCGACCTTCTCGGCTTCACCGCCATGCCGCTGAACGTCTCGATGGTCGTCCTGCTGCTGGTCATCGCCTTCGGCCTGTCGATGGACTACGAGGTCTTCGTGCTCGGCCGGATCACCGAGATGCGCCGACGTGGTCTGGGCAACGTCGAGGCGGTCGTGCAGGGGCTGGCTCACACCGGTCGGATCGTCACCACGGCCGCCGCCCTGATCGCGACCAGCTTCTTCGCGTTCATGGTCAGCGACATCAGCTTCATGAAGTTCTTCGGCCTCGGGGTCGGGCTGGCGATCCTCATCGACGCGGTCCTGATCCGCGGCATCCTGCTCCCGGCGGCCATGCGGGTGCTCGGCGAAGCCGCTTGGTGGGCGCCCCGCCCGTTGCGGCGCCTGCACCGCAAGGTCGGGCTCAGCGAGGAGCCGGTCCCGGTCCCCGTCTGAGTCGACCGGGGTGAGGACGTACGAAAGGTCCCTCGGTGCTCGCACCGAGGGACCTTTCGTACGTGCTGTGCGGGTATCGACTCGCGGTCACGGCCTCGCAGGCTCGGCCGTGCGCTCGCTCAACCCGCCCGGCCGACGCGGAGCGCTCCTACGTCGCGCTCCGCTGGCAGGGCGATCAGGCGAACGCGCGGTCGATGAGCTCCTTCTGCTCGGCCGTGTGCCGCTTGATGGTGCCGACGGCGGTGGTGGAGGAGGCCGTGCGGGTGATCGGCTCGACCTCGCGACCCAGCTCGGGGACCACGTTGAGGTAGTAGCTCGGCCACGGGCCCTGGTTGAAGGGCTCGTCCTGGACCCACTTGACCTTCGCGTCGGGGTACTTGGCGAGCTCGGCCGCGAGCTGCTCGGTCGGCCACGGGTAGAGCTGCTCGACGCGGACGATCGCGACGTCGTCGCGCTCCCGCTTCTTGCGCTCGACCGTGAGGTCCCAGGTGAGGCGGCCGGAGACCAGCAGGACGGTGCTGACCTTCGAGGCGTCCGCCTCGGTGTCGGCGATGACCGGCTGGAACGAGCCCGCGGTGAAGTCGGCCGGCTGGGAGGCGGCCTCCTTCCGGCGCAGCATCGACTTCGGGGTGAAGACGATCAGCGGCCGGTGCTCGGCGCCGAGGGTGTGCGTACGCAGCAGGTGGAAGTAGGACGCCGGCGAGGACGGCTGCGCCACGACCATGGCCTCGTCGGCGCACAGCGTGAGGAACCGCTCGATACGCGCCGAGGAGTGGTCGGCACCCTGACCCTCGTAGCCGTGCGGCAGCAGCAGCACGACACCGGAGTCCTGGCCCCACTTGGTCTTGCCTGCGGAGATGTACTCGTCGATCACCGACTGGGCGCCGTTGACGAAGTCACCGAACTGCGCCTCCCACACGACCAGTGCGTCCGGACGCGCGACCGAGTAGCCGTACTCGAAACCGAGGGCGGCGTACTCCGAGAGCAGCGAGTCGTAGACGTAGAACTTCGCCTGCTCCTCGGTCAGGTTGTTCAGCGGCGTCCACTCATCGGCGTTCTTGCGGTCGATGATGGTCGCGAAACGCGAGGCGAAGGTGCCGCGACGCGAGTCCTGACCGGCCAGACGCACCGGGCGGCCGTCGAGCAGGAGCGAGCCGAAGGCGAGGATCTCGCCGGTGCCCCAGTCGATGTTGCCTTCGGTGATCGCGGTCGCGCGGCGCTGCAGCTGCGGCATCACCTTCGGGTGGACCGTGAAGCCCTCCGGCGGGGTGACGTACGCATCCGCGATCCGCTTCAGCACATCGTTGGTGATCGCGGTGACGGTCTCGCCGGCAGGCTTCTCGGGGTAGTCCGGGACGGTCTCCCAGGCCTGCGGCATCTTGTCGGCCTCGCGCACCTCGGTGAAGACCTGCTCCAGGCGGGCCTGGTAGGCGGCCAGCACCTGCTCGGCCTCCTCGATGGTGATGTCACCACGACCGATCAGCGACTCGGTGTAGAGCTTGCGGACCGAACGCTTCTGCTCGATCAGGTCGTACATCATCGGCTGGGTGAACGACGGGTCGTCGCCCTCGTTGTGACCGCGGCGGCGGTAGCAGATGAGGTCGATGACGACGTCCTTGTTGAACGCCTGCCGGTACTCGAAGGCGAGCCGCGCGACGCGCACGCAGGCCTCCGGGTCGTCGCCGTTCACGTGGAAGATCGGCGCCTGGACCATCCGCGCGACGTCGGTGGCGTAGAGCGAGGAGCGGGAGGAGCCGGGCGAGGTGGTGAAGCCGACCTGGTTGTTGATGACCAGGTGGACGGTGCCACCGGTGCGGTAGCCGCGCAGCTGGGAGAGGTTGAGCGTCTCCGCGACCACACCCTGGCCGGCGAAGGCGGCGTCACCGTGGACCAGCAGCGGCAGCACCGGGAAGACGGCGCCCTGGTCGAGCACGTCCTGCTTGGCGCGGGCGATGCCCTCCAGGACCGGGTCGACGGTCTCGAGGTGGGACGGGTTCGCGGCGACGGAGACCTTGATCGTGTCGCCCAGGTCGGAGAGGAACTCGCCCTCGGCACCGAGGTGGTACTTCACGTCGCCGGAGCCCTGGACCGTGCGCGGGTCGATGTTGCCCTCGAACTCGCGGAAGATCTGGTTGTAGGACTTGCCGACGATGTTGGCGAGCACGTTGAGGCGGCCGCGGTGGGCCATCCCGATGGTGACCTCGTCCAGACCGGCCTCGGCAGCGGCCTCGCAGACCTCGTCGATGACCGGGATCGCGGTCTCGCCACCCTCGAGGGAGAAGCGCTTCTGGCCGACGAACTTGGTCTGCAGGAAGGTCTCGAAGGCCTCGGCCTCGTTGAGCTTCGACAGGATCCGGAGCTGCTCCTGGCGCGGGGTCTTGTCGTAGGGCCGCTCGACGCGGTCCTGGATCCACCGGCGCTGCTCGGGGTCCTGGATGTGCATGTACTCGATGCCGGTGGTGCGGACGTAGGAGTCACGCAGGACACCGAGGATCTCGCGCAGCTTCATGAACGGCTTGCGGCCGCCAGCGAACGAGCCCACCGGGAACTCGCGGTCGAGGTCCCACAGGGTCAGCCCGTGCGACTCGATCTGCAGGTCGGGGTGCGACCGCTGCTTGTACTCCAGCGGGTCGGTGTCGGCCATCATGTGACCACGCACGCGGTGGGCGTGGATGATCTCGCCGACCTTGACCTGCTTGGAGATCTGGTCGTCGTGGGTGGTGTCGATGTCCTGGTTCCAGCGGATCGGCTCGTAGGGGATCCGCAGCGACGCGAAGATCTCGTCGTAGAAGTCGTTCTCCCCGAGCAGGAGCCGGTGGACGGTGGCCAGGAACTCACCCGACTGGGCACCCTGGATGACCCGGTGGTCGTACGTCGAGGTCATCGTCATGATCCGCGAGACCGCGTTCTGGGCGAGCTTCGAGGGGGAGGCGCCCTGGAACTCGGGCGGGTAGTCCATCGAGCCGACGCCGATGATCGCGGCCTGGCCCTGCATCAGCCGCGGCACCGAGTTGTTGGTGCCGATGCCACCGACGTTGGTCAGGCTGACCGTGGTGCCGGAGTAGTCGGCCATGGACAGCTTGTTGTCCTTGGCCTTGCGGACGATGTCCTCGTACGCCGTCCAGAAGCCGGCGAAGTCCATCAGTTCGCAGCCCTTGATGGACGGCGCGACGAGCTGGCGGGTGCCGTCCTTCTTCTGCTGGTCGATGGCCAGACCGAGGTTGATGTGCGGCGGGGTCACCTGGGTCGGCTTGCCGTCGATCTCGGCGTAGGTGTTGTTCATCGCCGGCATCGCCTTGATCGCCTTGATGATGGCGTAGCCGATGAGGTGGGTGAAGGAGACCTTGCCGCCGCGGGCGCGCTTGAGGTGGTTGTTGATGACCGTGCGGTTGTCCCACAGCAGCTTGACCGGCATGTTGCGCACGGAGGTCGCGGTCGGCACCAAGAGCGACAGGTCCATGTTCTTGGCCGTGGCGGCGGGGATGCCGCGCAGCGTGGTGTAGGTCGGCTCGTCGGTGACGGCGACAGCGGTCGGCTTCGGGGCGTCCTTGGGAGTGGGCGTCGCGGTGCCCGTGGCCGGCTCGGCGGCCTGCGCGGCCGGGCGCGGCTTGGCCTTGGGAGCCGGAGCCGCCTTGGCCGCCGGCGCCTCGGCGGAGGCGGGCGTGGTCGGCGCGGGCGCGGTGGCCGGCGCGGGGGAGACCGGAGCCTTGGCTGCGGGGGCTGCGGCGGGCGTCGCCTTGGCCGCGGCGCCGTTCGGCGACGCGCCGGGCTGTCCGTTGGTCTCGAAGAACTTCACCCACACGGGGTCAACACTGCTGGGATCCTTCGTGTACTGGTCGTACATCTCCTCGACCAGCCACTCGTTGGCGCCGAATTCCGCTGGGATGTCGGCAGTGTTGGGGGACGGGGTGCCTGAGGACACGGCTTGATTCGCCTCTTCCGAATTTTCGCACTGTAAGAAATGGGTTGCCCACGGGCAAGGCTATCCCCCCGAACACGCAAATGCCCGACGCAGGCTCTCCCTGTGGACAGGATGTAATCCGTCCCACATCTTGCGTTACCTACCGGGTGTACTTGCAACCCGGGTCGGTATGCGTACAGTGGCCCGGTCCCGGAGCAGGTCGATGAGGCGGATTCCCCACATGACGAGCAGCAGTACGCGGCGCCTTCTGCGCGTCGCAACGGCACTCACGGCGGTGGCCCTGAGCAGCACCTTGGCGCTCACCGGATGCGGCGGCGAGCCTGACAAGTCGGCCTCCTCGCCGTCCCCGTCGCCGACTCCCGCGACCACGGTGAAGTCGGCCGCGAAGCTCGTCCACGTGCAGGGCAAGTTCCCCAGGAGCAGGCACCAGGCGGTCGCCACCAACGTGGCCAAGGCCGTCGACCGATGGCTGCAGGCGGCGTACGTCGGGGGCGACTACCCGCGCGCGACCTCCACCTTCACCGCGAAGTCCTTTCCGGGCTTCTCCAAGGTCGCGATCGCCCAGGCGGGCAAGCAGATGAGCCTGATGAGCAACGCCACGATCGCTCCTCACATCGACGGGGTCGAGGTGGCCGCCAGCGACATCCATGTCGACCTGCTGGCCAACAACAACTACCCGGTCGGTGCGGTCGCGCGAGTGCGGCTGGTCTACGACACCACCGGGGACCGCGTCGCGCGCCAGACCGTCCGCGGCACCCTGGACATGGTGCCGACCAAGACCTCCTGGGCCGTCTTCGGCTTCAACATCACCCGCGAGGAGAAGCTGGACACGCCTCCGTCCGCCTCGCCGAGCCCCTCGGGAGACAAGTCATGAGCCGGATGACGACGGTCCTGCGCCGCCGCATCCTGACCACGCTCGCGCTGGGTGTGGTGCTCGCGCTGACCGCGGTCCTGGTGCCCGACGCCGAGGTCGCCGAGCCGCGCGCGGAACTGATCGCGACCAAGTGGGCCAAGGGTCTCGACGTCGCCAAGTTCACCCGCAAGGGCGGCACGATCTGGGTCCTCGCCGTCGGCTCGGACGCCCGCCCCGGCCAGAAGGTCACCCGCACCCGTGGCGACGCGCTGCACCTGATCGGCTTCAACCCGTCCTCCGGCTATGCGACCGACATCAGCATCCCGCGCGACTCCTACGTCAACATCCCCGGCCACGGGCGCGACAAGATCAACTCGGCGCTCCTCTACGGCGGCCCGAAGCTGATGGGCCGCGCCGTCGGCAACCTGGTCGGCGTTCAGCCGCAGTACGTCTTCGTCACCTCCTTCTCCGGGATGAGCGACATGGTGATCGGGATCGGCGGCGTCGACGTCGACAACCCGCGTGCCTTCAGCGATCCGTACGTCGCGCCCTACGGCTTCAAGAAGGGCCGGATCCACATCAGCGGGCCGCACTCGGTCGACTTCGCCCGGGCCCGCAAGACGCTGCCCGGGGGCGACTTCGACCGCTCGGCCAACCAGTCCCGGGTGATCCGCGGCATCCACCGCAAGATCGTCGCCCGGCAGTACGACATCGGCTTCAAGGCCAAGGGAGTCTCGCTGGTGATGAAGAAGATGCACACCACCGGCCTCTCCGGCCGTGACCTCTACCAGCTCGCCAGCGCGGTCGCCGCGATCAACCCGAGCAAGGTCCGGACCTGCGTCGTTCCCGGTGGGATCGGCAACGCCGGCGCCGCCAGCGTCGTCTTCCCCAACGTCGGGGCGGCCCGGGCGATGGGCAACGACGCGCGCAACGACGGCCGCCTCAACCGCGGCTGCCGCGGCTGAGGACGAAGTCGCGCACCAGCGAAGCGATCCGCTCGGGGTGATCGGCGACCACCCAGTGTGAGCCTTCGACCCCGCGGACCGTCAGGTCCGTGACGTACGGCCGCGGTGCCTCGGTCGCCAGCGCCCGGCTGACGTAGGCGTCACCGACCGGGGCGATGACCTGGACCGGGACGGTGACCGGCCGCGGTTGCGGGCGCCCCATCCGGGCGGTCACGTTGGCGCGGTAGAGCTCGAGGCCGTTGATCCGGTCGGCCCGGGTGCGGTCCACGGCCGAGCCGCCGACGACCCGGTCGAGGAACCCGGAGCGCCAGGCGAGCTCGGGGAGCAGCGGGGCCAGGAAGATCCCGATGTAGGTCGACTCGACACCCTGCTTGAGACGCTCGAGGACGCCGCGGGCGGTCCCGCCGGGCGTACGCAGCCAGGCCCCGGTCTGGTCGAGGCTCGGCCCCGAGACCGAGGTGAACGACGCGATCCGCTCGGACGGCACGTTGCCGGCGACCGCATCCCAGGTCTGGGTCGAGCCCCAGTCGTGGCCGAGCAGGTGCACCGGCTCCGAGGGGCTGACCGCGTCGATGACGGAGTGCAGATCCGCGTTGAGCTGCTCGATCAGGTAGCCCTCGCGCGTCGCCGGTGCCTGGGAGCTGCCGTGGCCGCGTACGTCGTAGGTCACGATCCGCAGCTCGCTGCCGAGGATCCTGACCAGCGGGAGCCAGACGCTGGAGTTGTCGGGGTATCCGTGGACGCAGACCAGCGTCGGCCGGGTGTCGCCGGGAGACCCGAAGTCGGTGACGGCCACCCGGAGCCCGTCGGTGGTCGTCACGTAAAGGGTGCTCACGCGACCACCTCCGTGACGCGAGCGCCAGGATACGGACGCGGTCGCGTGTTGTTTCTTTGGTTCACTCGCTGGCGCTCGCTCACGTCGGCGAGGCTAGTCGGGCGGCGTTCACGCCGATCTGACACGATTCGCCCATGGACATCAGCTATCCGGTCACGATCGCCGCCGCTCGCACCTGGTTCAAGCTCGGCGACATCAAGATCAACATGACCGGCGCGGAGCACATCCCGGAGTCCGGTGGTGCCCTGCTGGCGGTCAACCACCTCTCCTTCGTCGACTACGTCATGGCCGGGTTCCCGGGTGTGGAGCGCGGCCGGCTGACCCGGTTCATCGCCAAGAAGGAGGTCTTCGACCACCCCGTCGGCGGCCCGGTGATGCGCTCGTTCCACCACATCCCGATCGACCGCAGCTACGGCGCGGCCGGGATGAAGAAGGCCGTCGAGTACCTCCAGAACGGAGAGGTCGTCGGGATCTTCCCCGAGGCCACCATCTCGCGCTCGTTCCTGATCAAGGACCTCAAGACCGGCACCGTACGCATCGCCGCCGACGCCGGGGTCCCGCTGATCCCCGTCGTGCTGTGGGGCACCCAGCGGATCATGACCAAGGGTCAGAAGGTCGACCTGTCGCGTCACAAGAC
The DNA here is from genome assembly GCF_040643685.1 of Nocardioides sp. NPDC047086. Lineage (NCBI taxonomy): Bacteria > Bacillati > Actinomycetota > Actinomycetes > Propionibacteriales > Nocardioidaceae > Nocardioides > Nocardioides sp. NPDC047086. The sequence goes on along the minus strand of NZ_JBEYUV010000025.1, from coordinate 71,984 downwards.
GATCGGCATCGAGATCGGGCCGCCGCTGCCGGTGACCGGTGAGGACCCGGCCGCCGAGACCGCTGCGCTCAAGTCGCAGATGGAGGCCATGCTCGACCGGCTGATCAAGGCGCACCCCGCCGAGGAGCAGCCCCCGGGCTCGTGGTGGCTGCCAAAGGCGTACGGCGGCTCGGCCCCGACGCTCGAGGAGGCCGAGGCGATGTACGCCGAGGAGCGCCGGCTGCGCGCTCAGCGGAAGACTGCGAAGCGGCTGGCCAATAAGAAGAAGGCCTAGGTGGGGACGCCCGCGTGCTCGACCGCGGTCATCGCGGTGATGGCGACATCGAGGAACCCACCGACGACGTCGTCGTAGCTGTGGATGTTTCCCAGAGATGGACTCAGTCGGGGATCCTGCCCGGTGGCTCCGACAAGTCCGGCGATCGCCTCGCCGGCCTCTTCGCTCACCTTCGCAACTCTCCCCCAGAGAACGGCTTCCACGTCGCGATCGCCCTGGGACTCATCGAGCCACCGGGACAGGTACGCGAGCAGAGCCGGCGTAGCGTCGGTCATGCGGTGGGAGTCTAGGGCGGTTCCCGTAATTCGGTCGAGCCTTAGGTTTAAGGACTACTCGCCGGGCTGGTAGACGCCGAGCCGATTCCCGGACGGATCGGTGAAGATGAACCGGCGCCCTCCGGGGTAGTCGTAGGGCGGCTCGGCGATCGTGCCGCCGGCCTTCTCGACCGCCGCCACCGCTGCTTCCAGGTCGGTCGTCCGGATCAGCGGGAGCGGCGCGACGGGGGCCTCGGATACGTACATCCCGCCGTTCTCGTCCTTGCCGTCTGGCCCGACGATCCCGGCGTACATCCCGCCGTAGTCGTTGAAGGACCAGCCGAAGGCGGACTCGTAGAAGGTGCGGGAGCTCGGGAGGTCGGCGACCGCGAGCTCGAGGTAGTCGATGTGGCGTGCATTCATGCCGCTCGACGCTACCCGCGACCACCGACATCCGAGCCTGCGGCGCCGCGAGGGACGAGCGGCGGCGCTACGCGAGGAGGTCGAGCAAGCGCAGCGGGTGAGCCTGCGAACCCGCGAAGCGGGTCGAGACCCAGCCGTTCCGCGTCAGGATCGCCCGATCCGCAGCTCCTCAGGACTCAGCCGAAGGCGATCTCGAAGCCCTTGCCACGGAAGGAGCCGAGCTTGGTGGCATCGCGGAGGTAGGCGAGCGGGCCGTCGGGGTCGAAGTTCCAGCTCCCGCGCGCGGGCAGGAGCTTGGCGCGGCCCTTCATCGTGAGCCAGGCGGTGTCGGGGTGCTCCTCGATGCCCGGCTGCTCCACGCTGCCCTGCATCGGCAGGCGCGGAGCGATCTGGGTGACATCGTTGAACTTGGCCGTCGCGATCGGACCCTCGTCGTCGCTCGCCTCCCAGGTGTGGGTCGCCAGCGGCCCCTTGGTGGACGCGCCCCCGCTGAACTTGGCCAGTCCCTTCGGGATCGCCCACAACGTACGTCCGCCGGCCACGGAGTCGGGGGAGTCCACCCAGATGTCGACCACGCTGACCGCCTTCTTCCCATTGGACGCGGTGATCACCCGGGCCGAGAGGAGCTCGTGATAGGTCAGCGGGCTCGGCTCGGTGTAGTCGACCAGGGCGACGGCGTAGATGCCCTTCGGGTGACGCTCGTCGGCGTCGTGGGCGAGCCGGTAGACCGAGAGCCACATCGATCCGTGCATGTGCCAAGGGGCTGGGGGATAGCTGGTCACGTGGGTCTCCCGAATATTTTGGTGGGCCGTGTCGAAGCGGTCGAGCATCATTCGACGCGTAGGTGGCGATCGTCGCCACGAGTCACCCAAGGAGACCAGAGATGACCGACCAGGTGAAGGGCCCCGCCTCCTACTTCCCGTCCATCGAGAAGAAGTACGGCCGCCCGATCGCGGAGTGGCAGCAGATCATCCGTGACAGCGGGATCACCAAGCACATGGAGCTCGTGACCCATCTGAAGACCGAGTACGCCCTCGGGCACGGTCACGCCAACGCCCTGGTCGCCCACACCCTCGCCGAGGGCCTGTGACCCGAGTGTGTGCGTTGAACCCAATGCCGGTGGTCAGGTCAGAGATACGCGCCGATGCGCTCGGTGGTGGTCTCGACGCGGTGCCCGCCACCACGGGCGAAGAGCTCGGCGATGGTCATGTCATGCGTCACTGACGGGTCACTGGCCCACGCGCGGGCCTCGGCGGCAGGGAGCGCAGCAAACTCGACCTGCGAGAGGCAGCGACCGGGGCGCACGACGGCCGGGTGCAGCCGGGCGATGTCGTCGTTCGTCGTGAGCAGCACGTAGCAGTCGCGATCGCGTCCATAGAGACCGTCGGTGAGGTTGAGAAGCCGCCCGAGCGCCGGTCCTGAGCGTTCGCGAGCATCGACGCGCAGGTACTCGTCCGCGTCCTCGCAGACGATGAGCTTCGCCTTCGTGGGCTTGTCGTCCCCGTCGGCGTAGGAGTGGAGGAAGTGCGGCACGTTGCGGTGGGACCCAGATTCCACGATGGATCGGAGATATGTCGGATCGGTGAAGAACTGCTCGGCATCGGTGACCAGGTGGGTCTCGCACCACGGGGCCCACGCCGAGGCGAGACTGGTCACCGCATGGCTCTTGCCCGTGCCCGGCGAGCCGTACCAGAGCAGGAGCTTGCCCCCGGAAGGTGCCGTGGACATCTCCATGAGGGGGTCGATCCCTCGGGCAGTCGAAGTCGCGTAGTTGCGGCGGTTCACCTCCCAGGGCTCCTTGGGGATGTGCAGGGAGTCGAACTCTCCCTTGAAGCCCTCGGCCCACACCTTGATGTCGAGCTCGTCGGACTCAGGAGGCTCATGAACCGCCAGCAGAGCGGCCACGTCGTTCGTCACGTCCAACAGGCGCTGGTCGGTGTCGGCGTAGATCGCCACGTTCGTGCGCTCGGTGACGTGGATGGTCAGCGCGGCGCCGGCTGCCGTGGCGTACGCGAAGGCGAACCGGCTGCGCCTGTCGGTGCGGACCACCGTGAATCCCGAGGGAACGGTCTCTTCGAGAGGGGCGGCGAAGTCGCGGCTCACCACTGTTGACCGGTTCAGGGCACGGCTGCGCAGGCCCTCGACGATGTCGGCCAGCGTGGCAGCCTCGACAAGGTCGTGGTCAGTGGTGTCGACGCGTACGTCCAGCCCGGTTTCACGAATGCTCTGCAAGCTCTTCCCTCCGTAGTCGGCCTCGACTCTACGGGCGAGCACCGACACTCTTCGAACGGTTTAGAGCAGCTCAGAGGGACGCCGTAGGCTGCCACCTGTCCGATGCCGCCTGCTCGGCCTGAAATGAGAGAAACCGCTGGTCACCCAGCGGTTTCAACTGTGCCCCCGGCAGGAATCGAACCTGCGGCCTACGGTACCGGAAACCGGCGCTCTATCCCCTGAGCTACGGAGGCAGTGCACCGCCTGAGCAGTGCAGATGGAACCCTACAGGCTGGGACGGATAACGGTGAAACCGACTGGCGCTTATACGCTGGACCCCGTGACTCCTGAGCAGCTTTCCACCGCGGTCGTCGATGTCCTCACCGCGCTCGTCGATGAGGGTGCGATCACCCTTCCCGACGGCGTACCGAGCACTGTCACGGTGGAGCGACCCCGGCAGAAGGGGCACGGCGACTACGCGACCAACGTGGCGCTGCAGCTGGCCAAGAAGGCGGGGATGAACCCGCGTGCGCTGGGGGAGCAGGTCGCGGAGCGGCTGAAGGCGACCGACGGGATCGCGGATGTCGAGATCGCCGGTCCGGGCTTCCTGAACATCTCCGTCGAGGCCGGTGCCCAGGGCAAGCTGGCGGGCGAGATCGTCGCCGCCGGCGCTGCGTACGGCAACAACGAGGCCTTCAAGGGCCACAACATCAACCTGGAGTTCGTCTCCGCCAACCCGACCGGCCCGCTGCACCTCGGTGGTGTTCGCTGGGCTGCGGTCGGTGACGCGCTGGGCCGTGTCCTGGAGGCGTCCGGCGCCGAGGTCACCCGGGAGTACTACTTCAACGACCACGGCGGGCAGATCGACAGGTTCGCCCGGAGCCTCCTGGCCTGGGCGCAGGGCAAGCCGGTGCCGGAGGACGGCTACGGCGGGGCGTACATCGAGGAGATCGCCAAGCAGGTGCTGGCCAAGCGCCCCGATGCGCTCGAGGCCGCGGACCCGCAGGAGGTGTTCCGCGAGATCGGCGTCGACCTGATGTTCACCGAGATCAAGCAGAGCCTGCACGACTTCAACGTCGACTTCGACGTCTACTTCCACGAGGACAACCTCCACAAGTCCGGAGCCGTGGACCGCGCCATCGAGAAGCTCCGCGAGCTCGGCAACGTCTATGAGAAGGACGGCGCGATCTGGCTGGCGACCGAGAAGTTCGGTGACGACAAGGACCGCGTCGTCATCAAGGCAGACGGCAACGGGGCGTATTTCTCCGGCGACCTCGCCTACTACCTCGACAAGCGCGAGCGCGGCTTCGACCGGTGCTTCATCATGCTGGGCGCCGACCACCACGGCTACGTCGGCCGGATGATGGCGATGTGCGCCGCCTTCGGCGACACGCCCCACGAGAACCTCGAGATCCTGATCGGCCAGATGGTCAACCTCCTCAAGGACGGCCAGCCGATGCGGATGTCGAAGCGTGCTGGCACCGTGGTCACCATCGACGACATCGTCGAGGCGATCGGCGTGGACGCGGCCCGCTACGCGCTGGCCCGCTACTCCAGCGACTCCAACATCGACATCGACCTCGACCTGTGGGCCAAGGCCGACAGCGCCAACCCGGTCTACTACGTGCAGTACGTCCACGCGCGCACCTGCCGGATGATGGCCAACGCGGCCGACCTGGGCATGGAGATCGACCTCGACACCTTCGAGCCGGAGCTGCTCACCCACGAGCGCGAGGGTGAGCTGCTGCGTGCGCTGGCCGAGCTGCCGCGTGTGGTCGCGACCGCCGCCGAGCTGCGCGAGCCGCACCGGGTCGCGCGCTACCTCGAGGACACCGCGGGGATCTTCCACCGCTGGTACGACGATGACGACTGCCGGATGCTGCCCAAGGGCGACGAGCCGGTCGCGCCCGTCAACCTCGCCCGGCTGGCGCTCGTCTCCGCGGCCCGCACCGTTTTCGCCAACGGCCTCGGGCTGCTCGGCGTCTCCGCCCCCGAGCGGATGTGACAATCGTCGAGTCGGCTCATCCTGACCGGATTTCCCGCCGAGTCGGCTCGTCATGACGAGCCGACTCGGCAAGGAAATTGGTCAAGATGCGCCGACTCGGCGGATCGATACGTGAATGTGCGCCGACTCGGCGTGGAGAGGAGCGGGGATGAGCTCGCATGTTTCGCCCGGTGGGTTCACCGGGACGTCGCCGGTATGGCTGCGTGAGCCGGAGGACGTCAACGCGCTGGTGCCGGCGCTGTGGTCGGCGACGGCGTCGAAGGATGCGACCGGTGTCCTCACGGTCGGGGGCGTCGCGGTGCCTGACCTGGTCGCCAACATCAACACCCCTGCGTACGTCCTGGACGAGGCCGACTTCCGCGAGCGCGCCCGCGCCTTCCGTGACGCCTTCACCGGCTACGACGTCTACTACGCCGGCAAGGCGTTCCTGTGCACCGAGGTGGCGCGCTGGGTGGCGCAGGAGGGGCTCTGCCTCGACGTCTGCTCCAACGGCGAGCTCTCGGTCGCGCTTCGGGCCGAGGTGGACCCGGCGAAGATCGGCTACCACGGCAACAACAAGACCCCGATGGAGCTGCGCCGGGCGATCGTCGCGGGCGTCGGACGGATCATCGTCGACTCCTTCGACGAGGTCGAGCGGGTCGCCGCGATCACTGCCGAGACCGGCATCACCGCCCGCGTCATGGTGCGGGTGACCGCCGGCGTCGAGGCCCACACGCACGAGTACATCGCCACCGCCCACGAGGACCAGAAGTTCGGCTTCTCGATCTCCTCGGGCGACGCCTTCGAGGCCGTACGCCGTTTGCTGGACGCCCCGAACGTCGAGATGCGCGGGCTCCACTCCCACATCGGTTCCCAGATCTTCGACTCCTCCGGGTTCGAGGTCGCCGCCCGGCGCGTGCTGGCGCTGCAGGCGCGGATCCGGGACGAGCTCGGCACCGAGCTGCCCGAGATGGACCTCGGCGGCGGCTTCGGCATCGCCTACACGACCCAGGACGACCCCTCGACGCCCAAGGCTCTGGCCGAGGAGCTCACCGCGATCGTCGAGCACGAGTGCCGTGGCTTCGGCCTCGCGGTGCCCCACCTCTCGATCGAGCCCGGTCGCGCGATCGTCGGGCCGTCGATGTGCACCGTCTACACCGTCGGCACGGTCAAGGAGGTCGCCCTCGACGGCGGCGTCACCCGGACGTACGTCAGCGTCGACGGCGGGATGAGCGACAACATCCGCACTGCGCTCTACGACGCCGACTACTCCGCCACTCTCGCCGGACGGTCCTCGTCGGCCGGGCCGGTGCTCGGTCGCGTCGTCGGCAAGCACTGCGAGGCCGGCGACATCGTGGTCAAGCACGAGTTCCTGCCCGCCGACATCGCCCCCGGCGACCTGATCGCGGTCCCCGGCACCGGTGCGTACGGCCGCTCGATGGCCTCCAACTACAACCACGCCCTGCGGCCGCCCGTCGTCGCGGTCCGCGACGGTGAGTCCCGGGTCATCGTCCGGCGCGAGACCGAGGACGACCTCTTCGCCACGGACCTGGGCTGAGGCGACGTGGGCGGGCGGTTCGTCTAGGTATGTCGCCGAACCGTCGCTTCCCCTGTGGAGTTCCACCAGGGAAGCGACGGTTCGGCTGCATACCTAGACGAACATTCCTCACGCCCGCAGCGCCCGAAGCACCGCCCGTCCACGGGGTGAGAGGCGGTAGCCGACGGGGAGGGACTCGGTGAGGCCGAGCTCCTTGAGCCGGCGGATGTCGGCCTTGAACGGCTTCTTCTCCCGTCCGATCGAGGCCGCGATGGTCTCGGCCAGCTCGCCGGGCCGGGCCTCGATGAGCTCCAGGTGCTCCCGTGTCCACGGGCCGCGGCGGCTGCGCCGGTCCATGTCGGCCAGCTTCGCGACCAACGCGGCGGTCTCCTTCTTCCCGGGGCGCCTCGCGCGCAGGGCGACCCGCTCGTCGTCGCCTCCGTAGCGCATCTCGATCCGATAGACGTCGCCGTCCTTGCGGGACAGGAACGCCAGCAGGTCCGGGAGGGTCGTGCCCGCACGGCAGGCGTCGTCCTCGGTGAGCGCATCGGACGAGACCGGCGCGACGGAGACGAACTCGACCACGCCGATCCGGGTGCGCTGGCGGCCGCCGGCGACATGCATCGGACGTTTCCAGCGGCGGAAGGCGAGGTCGACCTCGCCGGTGCGGATGCGTTCGAGGTCGGCGTTGGGGAACAGCACGCACCCATCAAACCGCGCGGCGTACGAAATTCGGTTTCGCCTTCCCGAAATCACGGGGTCCGTGAGCCTACGATGGTCCGCATGCCGAGGGGGGTCTACTCAGAAAGGACGCTCGCGGCGCCGTCCCAGGCGCCGCGAGCCTCCTTCGCCCGGCTGACGAAGGAGCGGCGCGACAGCGTGACCCGGGCGGCGCAGACGTTCGGCTGGCCGGTGGTGACCGGCAAGGCCGCCGCGCAGCGGCCGGTGCGGTGGGAGGTGCTGGGTCCGGACGTACGCGCCGAGCGCTGCGACTTCGTGGTCGACGGCACCTGCGACGGCATCCTCGTCGAGTACTGGCACGGCAAGGCGTCTCCCGGGAAGGGTCCCTGGCGACCGGCCCGCTGGGTGGTGGTGCGGGTCCCCGCCCACCTCCCGAAGACGGCCGCGATGATCGGGCTCTCGCCGGGCTCGGGCAACACCGGCACCGGCCGGGTGCCCACGCCGGTCTTCTTCCCGCCGGAGTTCCGCGCCAAGACCAACGTGACCACCCCCGACGGCGCCGTCATCGCCGCCGACGAGGAGCATGCGCGGTCGCTGTCCCGGTTCGCCAGCCACGTCGTCGACGAGCGGCTGTGGGTGGTGGCCCGCAACGATGCGATCACGGTGACCACCGACGTGGAGCCGGACGCGGAGGAGCTGCTCCGTCGCGTACGTCTGGCGCGCGATGTCGCCGCGGTGCTCCGGCCGATCCCGGAGCTCGCCTGAGATCTCCGCAAATCTCTTGACCTCAAGTGAACTTGAGCATGTTGACTCGACACATGCGAGCGATCAGACAGCACGAGTTCGGTGGACCGGAGGTCCTGCGCCTCGAGGAGGTGCCCGACCCGAGACCAGGTCCGGGCCAGGTACGCATCAGGGTGGAGGCGGCCGGCGTCCACCGTCTCGACACCTCGATCAGGGCGGGCGACCTGCCGCCGACGATGCCGCGGCCGGAGCTCCCGATGACTCCCGGCCGCGAGGTCGCGGGCGTGGTCGACGAACTCGGTGAGGGCGTCGACGAAGCCTGGCGGGCCGCGAAGGTCGTCGCCCACCTCGGCCCGGGAAGCAGCGGCGGCTACGCCGAGCTCGCCGTCGCGGACGAGACGCAGCTCTACCGACGCCCCGACGGTCTGGGGTCGCCGGAGGCCGTCGCCGCGATCGGCACCGGCCGCACCTCGGCGGCGGTGCTCGAGGCCGCCCAGATCACTCCCGACGACGTCGTCGTGGTCACCTCGGCGGCCGGTGGCATGGGCGCGATCCTGCTGCAGGGCATCCGCAACGCGGGCGCTCGTGCGGTGGGTCTCGCCGGCTCGGACGCCAAGCTCGAGATCGCCCGCGGATTCGGTGCGCAGACGGCGATCGACTACCGCACGGACGGCTGGCTCGAGCGGCTTCGTGAAGAGGAGCCACGGATCACCGTCCTTCTCGACGGAGTCGGGGGTGACGTACCCAGGCAGGTCTACGCCCACCTCGAGAACGAGGGGCGAATGGTCCGCTTCTCCGGCGACCAGGAGGGCTACGAGGGCGGCGCGAAGATCATCGACATCCTCGGGCCCTGGGTCCAGGGCCGGATCAAGGAGTTCGAGCAGGCTTCCCTCGAGGCCGCGGCGGACGGCACCCGCTCGCCGTACGTCGGCTCCGCCTTCCCGCTCGCCGAGGCGGCAGACGCCCATCGTGCGCTCGAGGCGCGAGAGACCACCGGCAAGGTCGTGCTCCTGACGTGAGAGGTGTCCGCGCCTAGAGCGGAAGTCGGACCCTGGAGCCCGTCCCGGATACCCTTGGGCGCGTGAGCAGCAACAAGACGACCGCGCACGCCGTCGATCCCCTGGGCGTCGCCGTCCTCGGCTGCGGTGTGGTGGGGTCCCAGGTGGTCCGGCTCCTGCTCGAGGGCGATGCGGATCTCGCCGCCAGAGTGGGTGCGCCGCTGGAGATCAAGGGCGTGGCCGTACGCCGCCTCGACGCTCCTCGCGACGTCGAGGTGCCCGCGGAGCTGCTCACCACCGACGCCCACGGCCTGGTCGCCCGCGACGACGTCGACCTCGTGGTCGAGGTGATCGGCGGCATCGAGCCGGCCCGCGGCCTCATCCTCGAGGCGCTGGAGAACGGCGCCAGCGTCGTCACCGCCAACAAGGCGCTCCTGGCCGAGGACGGCCCGACGCTCTACGAGGCCGCCGAGAAGGCCGGCACCGACCTCTACTACGAGGCCGCAGTCGCCGGCGCGATCCCGATCCTGCGCCCCCTGCGCGACTCGCTCGTCGGCGACCACGTCACCAAGGTGATGGGCATCGTCAACGGCACCACCAACTACATCCTCGACAAGATGGACACCTACGGTGCCGGCTTCGACGAGGCCCTCGCCGAAGCCCAGGACCTGGGTTACGCCGAGGCCGACCCGACCGCCGACGTCGAGGGCTTCGACGCCGCCGCCAAGGCCGCGATCCTGGCGAGCCTCGCCTTCCACACCCGGGTGACCGCCAGCGACGTCTACCGCGAGGGCATCACCGAGGTCACCGCCGGCGACGTCGCCTCGGCCAAGGCCATGGGCAGCGTCGTCAAGCTGCTCGCGATCGCCGAGCTCGACGGCGACGACGTCTCGGCGCGGGTCCACCCGGTGATGATCCCGCGCACGCACGCGCTGGCGACCGTACGCGGCGCCTACAACGCCGTCTTCGTCGAGTCCGCCTCGGCCGGCGACCTGATGTTCTACGGCCAGGGCGCGGGCGGCGATCCCACCGCGAGCGCCGTCCTGGGCGACCTGGTCACGATCGCGCGCAACAAGGTCCTCGGCACCCGTGGCTTCGGCGAGTCCGCCTACGCCGCCCGCGCGGTGCGCCCGATGGGCGAGACCGTCACCCGCTACCACGTCAGCCTCGACGTGGCCGACAAGGCCGGCGTGCTCGCCGCCGTCGCGACCGCCTTCTCCGAGCACGGCGTCTCGATCAAGGCCGTACGCCAAGAAGGCAGGGGAGAGGACGCCCAGCTCGTCGTCGTCTCCCACGAGGCCCCCGATGCCGCGCTCGCGGCGACCGTGCAGCACCTGCGCGAGATGGAGTTCGTCCGCGACGTCGCTTCGGTGATGCGCGTAGAAGGAGCAGTTTGATGACCGGCCCGACAAAGCAATGGCGCGGCGTGATCGAGGAGTACCGCACCCTCCTCGACATCCCCCAGGACACCCCGGCGGTGACGCTCGGAGAGGGCGGCACCCCGCTGGTCCACTCCGAGTGGCTCTCCGGCGCCACCAAGGGCGAGGTGTGGCTGAAGGTCGAGGGCCAGAACCCGACGGGCTCGTTCAAGGACCGCGGCATGACCGCGGCGATCTCCGTCGCCGTCCACGAGGGCGCCAAGGCCGTGGTCTGCGCCTCGACCGGCAACACCAGCGCCTCGATGGCCGCCTACGCCGCCAAGGCCGGGATCACCCCGGTCGTGCTCGTCCCCAACGGCAAGATCAGCGCCGCCAAGATGGCCCAGGCGCTGGTCCACGGCGCCGAGGTGGTCAAGGTACGCGGCAACTTCGACGACTGCCTCAAGCTCTCCCGCGCGCTCGCCGACAGCTACCCGGTCGCGCTGGTCAACTCCGTCAACCCGGTCCGCCTCGAGGGCCAGAAGACGGCCGCCTTCGAGGTCGTCGACCGCCTCGGCGATGCCCCTGACTACCACCTCATGCCCATCGGCAACGCCGGCAACCTCTCCGCCTACTGGCTCGGCTACGAGCAGTACGCAGCGGCCGGCCACGCCACCAAGACCCCGGTCATGCGTGCCTTCCAGGCCGAGGGCGCGGCGCCGCTCGTGCTCGGCCACCCCGTCGAGCACCCGGAGACCAGGGCGACCGCGATCCGCATCGGCAACCCGGCCTCGTGGCAGCTCGCCGAGGCCGCGGCCGCCAAGTCCGGTGGCCGCTTCCGGGCGCTCTCCGACGACCAGATCCTCTCCGCCCAGGCGCTGCTCGCCCGCAACGACGGCGTCTTCGTCGAGCCCGCCTCGGCGGCCGGTGTCGCCGGGCTCCTTGCCGACCTCGAGGCGGGGGATACCTACGCCGGGGCCACCACGGTCATCACCGTCACCGGCCACGGGCTCAAGGACACCGCCACCGCGCTGGAGTTCTTCGGTGAGCTGCCCGAGATCATCATCGACGCCGACCTCGAGGCCGCGGCGGCAGCAGCAGGGCTCGCGTAGCACCGATGACGTTCGTTGAAGGCCCGGTCACCGTCACCGTCCCGGCCACCTCCGCCAACCTCGGCCCCGGCTACGACTCGCTGGGACTCGCGCTCGACCTGCGCGACGAGCTCACCGGCGAGGTGATCTCGACAGGCTCGATCTCCGGGGAATCGACGTTGGAGGTCACCGTCGAGGGGGCGGGCGAGGACACGGTCCCGCTCGACGAGTCCCATCTCGTGGTCCGCTCCATGCGGGCCGCCTTCGAGATCATCGGCAAGCAGCCGGCGGGCCTCCGGCTGCACTGTCGCAACCGGATCCCGCACGCGCGTGGTCTGGGCTCGTCCTCGGCCGCGATCATCGGCGGCCTCGTGCTCGCTCGGGCCCTGGTCGCCGGGGGAGAGCTGATCCTGGACGACGACACCCTGTTCCAGAAGGCCGCCGAGATCGAGGGGCACCCCGACAACGTCGCGCCTGCCTTCCACGGCGGCTTCACGATCGCGGGTGACGACGAGGGCTTCTTCGCGGTCCGCACCGCCGTCGACCCGAGGGTCAGCGTCGTCGTCTTCGTCCCCGCGACCGGCGTCGAGACCAAGACCGTCCGCAGCCTGCTGCCCGAGACCGTCCCACACTCCGACGCAGCGGCCGATGCCGGACGTACGGCTCTCCTGGTCGCGGCGCTGTGCGATGCGCCCGAACACCTCCACCGCGCCACCCGCGACTTCCTCCACCAGGAGTACCGCCGGCCCGCGATGCCGGAGTCGCTCGCCCTGGTCGACGAGCTGCGCGCCGACGGCGTCGCGGCGATCGTCTCCGGCGCCGGACCCACCGTGCTGGCGTTCAGCAGCGGTGTGGAGTCGGCCGAGACGACCAAGCTCACCGGCCGCTGTCCGGCCGGCTGGACCTGTCATGCGCTGAGCGTCGACATGGACGGCGTACGCATCCTCTGAGCCGCGTCCGGGCCCCTGCTCTGAGGGGTGCCATGCGTGTTAGCCTGGACATACATCCGTTGGGCCGTTCAGGCCTGCGGGTGTGCTATCCCCCTTTCGTGCCGTGCCACTTCGTTTGGCGCGCACCGGCGCGTCAGGGGTTCTGACAAACGAGCCGTCGGCGTCGTACGCCGATCGGCGATACGTGGGAAAGGACTCACGTGACTGAAACCATGGAATCCACTGCGCCGGAGCCGAACGCAGCCCCGAAGAAGCGCGGTGGCCTTGGCGGAATGCTCCTCGCCGATCTCAAGGCGATGGCGAACGGTATGGGTATCACCGGGGCGAACTCGATGAAGAAGGCCCAGCTGATCGACGCGATCAAGGCTGCGCAGAGCAGCCGTGCGCAGTCGGCGACGGCCGAGAAGGTCGAGAAGGTCGAGAAGGTCGAGAAGCCTGCCGCTGAGAAGCCTGTGGAGAAGGCCGCAGAGAAGCCGGCCGAGAAGCCCGCGGAGAAGTCCGCCGAGGCTGCTGACGCCGGCAGCGAGGGCCCCCAGCGCCCGCGTCGCCAGCGCAACCAGAACCAGAACCAGAACAAGAGCGGTGGCCAGGGCGGTCAGGGCGGCCAGGGCGGCCAGTCCGCCGGCGGTGGCCAGGGCAAGGGTCCGGCCAAGGCCGGCCAGCCTGCCGCCGAGAAGAAGAACGAGGACGCCCAGAAGGAGCGGCCCGCGGAGTCGGCCGACGACACGGGCGATGACGACGGTGAGGGTGGCAGCCGCCGCAACCGTCGTCGTCGGGGTCGCGACCGCGACCGCAACCGCCCGGGTCGCGGCGAGCCGGACACGACCGTCCTCGAGGACGACGTGCTCGTGCCCGCGGCAGGCATCCTGGACGTACTCGACAACTACGCCTTCGTCCGCACCTCCGGCTATCTGCCCGGCCCCGACGACGTCTACCTCTCCCTGTCGCTGGTCAAGCGTCTCGGCCTGCGCCGTGGCGACGCGATCGTCGGCCAGGTGCGTCAGCCCCGCGAGGGCGAGCGCAAGGAGAAGTACAACCCGATGGTGCGCATCGACTCGGTCAACGGTGCCGACCCCGAGGTCGCCAAGCACCGCGTCGAGTTCGACAAGCTCGCGCCGGTCCACCCCGACCAGCGGCTCCGCCTCGAGGGCGGCTCCGACCCGGTCACCGGTCGGGTCATCGATTTGATCGCGCCGATCGGCAAGGGCCAGCGCGGCCTGATCGCCTCGCCGTCGAAGGCGGGCAAGACGACCGTCCTGCAGGCGATCGCCGGAGCGATCACCACCAACAACCCCGAGTGCCACCTGATGGTGGTGCTCGTCGACGAGCGCCCGGAGGAGGTCACCGACTTCGAGCGCAGCGTCAAGGGTGAGGTCATCGCCTCCACCTTCGACCGTCAGCCCGCCGACCACACCGTCGTCGCCGAGCTGGCCATCGAGCGGGCCAAGCGTCTGGTCGAGCTCGGCCACGACGTGGTCGTCCTGCTCGACGGGCTGACTCGACTGGGCAAGGCCTACAACCTCTCCGTCCCGGCATCGGGCCGGATCCTCGGTGGCGGCGTCGACTCCGCGGCGCTCTACCCGACCAAGCGGTTCTTCGGTGCGGCCCGCAACATCGAGGACGGCGGCTCGCTGACCATCCTCGCCACGGCCGCGGTCGAGACCGGTTCGAAGACCGACGAGATCATCTTCGAGGCGTTCAAGGACACCGCGAACTCCGAGCTGCGCCTGAGCGAGGACTACGCGGAGGCCGGGATCTTCCCCGCCGTCGACGTCCACGCCTCCGGCACCCGCCGCGACGATCTGCTCTTCACCGGCGGCGAGGGTGACGCGGTGCGCAAGCTGCGCGCCTCGCTGGCCACGCTGGACGGGGCCAAGGCCGCCTCGGTCCTGGTCGAGAAGGTCGCCGGGTCCGCCACCAACATGGTGCTGCTCAACGAGGTCACCAAGAGCTGAGTGCCGTGCGTCCTGGGGCCGCCGGGAATTATTGGCGGCTCCAGGCGTTCACATACACTGAATCCTCGGTGCCGGTTCACGTCCCGCAACCTGCGGAGGCGACCCGGAACCCCATGTCTTGAGAGGAACCTCATGAAGACCGACATCCACCCGACGTACGTCGAGACCCAGGTCACTTGCACCTGCGGCAACTCCTTCACCACGCGCAGCACCGTGGCCGAGGGCGCCATCCGCGCCGACGTGTGCTCCAACTGCCACCCGTTCTACACGGGCAAGCAGAAGATCCTCGACACCGGCGGTCGTGTGGCTCGCTTCGAGGCTCGCTTCGGCAAGCGCAACAAGTAGCTGCCTCCCAGCGCCGGCCCCTGCATCCGCAGGTGGCCGGCGCTGGTGTGTTCGGAGGGTTTCACCGGCGTAGGAAGCGAGGCGGAGATGTCACAGTTCGAAGCAGTCGAAGGGCTCATCGAGGAGCACGGGGGGCTGGAGAAGCGGCTCGCCGAGCCGGAGACCCATGCCGACGCGCGCCTGGCGAAGAAGCTCAACCAGCGGTACGCCGAGCTGAGCTCGATCATCGACGCCTACCGCTCCTGGCAGCAGCTCGGTGACGACATCGAGGCCGCCCGTGAGCTGGCGGGGGAGGACCCCGCGTTCGCCGAGGAGGCCGAGGCGCTGGTGCCGCAGCGCGAGGAGGCCGAGGAGCGGCTCCGTCGCCTGCTCGTGCCCCGTGACCCGACCGACGACAAGGACGCCATCCTCGAGGTGAAGTCGGGGGAGGGCGGTGAGGAGTCGGCGCTGTTCGCCGGCGACCTGCTGCGGATGTACACGCGCTATGCCGAGCGTCAGGGCTGGAAGCTCGAGCTCCTCGACGCCAACGAGTCCGACCTCGGCGGCTACAAGTCGGTCACCGTCGCGGTGAAGGCGAAGGGCACCTCCGAGCCCGGCCGGGCGCCCTATGCCCTGCTCAAGTTCGAGGGCGGCGTACACCGTGTCCAACGGGTGCCGGTCACCGAGTCGCAGGGTCGCGTGCACACCTCCGCGGCCGGCGTCCTGGTGGTTCCCGAGGCGGAGCCCATCGATGTCGAGATCAACGACAACGACCTCCGCATCGACGTCTACCGCTCCTCGGGGCCCGGCGGCCAGTCGGTGAACACCACCGACTCGGCGGTCCGGATCACCCACATCCCCACCGGCATCGTCGTCTCGATGCAGAACGAGAAGTCGCAGCTGCAGAACAAGGAGCAGGCCATGCGCGTGCTCCGCTCCCGCCTGCTCCAGGCGGCCCAGGATGCTGCCGACGCGGAAGCCTCCGACGCCCGCCGCTCCCAGGTGCGCACCGTCGACCGCTCCGAGCGCATCCGCACCTACAACTTCCCGGAGAACCGCATCTCCGACCACCGCACCGGCTACAAGTCGTACAACCTCGACCAGGTCCTCGACGGTGACCTGGAGCCGGTGATCGGCAGCGCCGTGGACGCCGACCTGGCGGCCCGCCTGGCCTCCCTCGACTCCTGAGGACCACCACAACGTCGAAGGTCGCAGTCACTGGGTGACTGCGACCTTCGAGTTCTGCCGATGCGGGTCAGGCGTCGGCCTTCTTCTTGAAGCCCACCACGAACCCGGCGGCCTGGGCGGAGGCCTCGCTGTCGAACCAGACCTCGGCCTGGGTCCGCTTGTAGGCGGTGCTGGCGGAGGTGTGGTAGCGCTTCGCGCCGTCCTTACGGATGTTGCCCTTCACGACGTACGTCGCGTGGGGGCTGGAGCCGTCCTCGAGCGGGTCGGCGCTACCGGCGCCGTAGCTGCTCGCCGGCGGCAGCGGCTGCTCGGTCTCGGTGGTGTCGGCCTTCTTGCTGCGGTCGTAGAAGTCGCTGCTCGCCCGCACGAACCCGGCCGCCTCGGCCGACTCCTCGGAGTCGAAGTAGACGGCCGCCTTCGTACGGCCGTAGTAAGGGCTCGCCGTCGTGTGGTACTTCTTCCCGCTGCTGCCCTTGATGCTGTACGCAGCATCCGAGCTGCTCCCGTCAGCAGCCGGCAGCACTGCCCCGGCGTAGGGAGCACCCTTGGTCGCGGCGGGCGCCTCGGCGGGAGCGGTCTCGGGGATGACCTCGGCGGTGGGAGCCGGGGTCTCGGCGTCGTCGGCCGTCGGCTCGGTGGTCGCCTCGGCAGCCGCAGCGGCGGTGACGCTCTCAGCCTCGGCGACCACGGCAGCGGTGTCCGCCTCGGTCACCTCGGCGGCGGAGGTCTCCGATGCCTCGGCGGTCTCGTCAGCCGGAGCCTCAGCCGCCGGAGTCTCGTCGGCGACCGGCTCGGTCACGGACGTCTCGGCGGGAACCGCAGCAGCGGCCACGGGAGCGCTGGTGGGCTCGGTCGCCGGGCTGTCGTCGTCCGTTTGATGTGCGGCCTTGGCGTCCTTGCGGATCGGACGTCCGAAGAAGAACCAGATCAGAAGAGCGAGGACGAGGATGAGTGCAAGCAGCAAAAGCCACTTCAACATGGGGTGATGTTTCCTTCCGGGGGAGATCTCGGGTGTGATGGTGGGGCAGCACAGCGCCCGACGAGGTGTGCGGCCAGTCCCGCGTCCCCCGATATGACCGGAAGAACCGTTGAAGCGCCCGAACGTTACCCTCAGCCGGGTAAAGCATGACTAACACATTCAGGAGCTGTTGCCCATGACCGCCCCGCGCACACTTCTGGCAAGTGCCCGAAAGGAGCTCGAAGAGGCCGGAATCGACAGCCCGGACGCCGATGCGGCCATCTTGCTGGCCCATGTCCTCGACACCGACCGCAACCGCCTCGTCCTGGTCGATGACGTGTCGGAGGACCAGGAGAAGGCCTATGCGGACCTGCTCACCCGCCGTGCTGGACGCGAGCCTCTGCAGCACCTGACGGGCGTGGCGTACTTCCGGCACGTCGAGCTCGCCGTCGGTCCTGGCGTCTTCGTGCCTCGGCCCGAGACCGAGCTGCTCGCCGGCTGGGCGATCGAGCGGGCCACCGCGATCGAGGCCCCCGTCGTCGTCGATCTCTGCACCGGATCGGGAGCGATCGCCAAGAGCATCGCCGACGAGGTCCCGGGCGCGCAGGTGCATGCGGTCGAGCTCTCCGAGGACGCCTACCCCTGGGCCGTACGCAACCTGACCGGCACCGGCGTCGACCTCCGGCAGGGTGACATGGCCGAGGCGTTCGCCGATCTGGACGGCCATGTCGACGTGCTCGTCTGCAACCCGCCCTACATCCCGCTCGAGGCCTGGGAGTCGGTGGCGGCCGAGGCACGCGACCACGACCCCGACCTCGCCCTCTTCTCCGGGCAGGACGGCTTGGACGCGATCCGGGTCCTGGAACGGCGAGCCGCCGAGCTGCTCAGGCCCGGGGGAGTGGTCGGCTTCGAGCATGCCGACGAGCAGGGGTCGAACGCCGACAACGGCGGAGCGCCGGCGGTCTTCTCGGCCACCGGACGCTGGCAGGACGTACGCGATCATCTCGATCTGGCAGGCCGTCCGCGCTTCACGACCGCGCAACTGGCAACATGAGCACTGTGACTGAGCGCTACCCGATCGCGACCGAGGACGAGCAGACCAAGGCGATCGATGCTGCGGCGGCGGCCCTGCAGGCCGGCGAGCTCGTGATCGTCCCGACCGACACGGTCTACGGCATCGCCGCCGACGCGTTCGACAAGGGCGCGGTGGCGGGCCTGCTCGCTGCCAAGGGCCGGGGCCGCGCGATGCCGCCGCCTGTCCTGATCTCCAACGTCGCCACCCTCGACGCCCTCGCGACCCGGGTCCCGGACTGGGCGCGCAGCCTCGTCGAGGAGCTGTGGCCGGGCGCGCTGACGGTGGTGTTCCACCAGCAGCCGTCGTTGCAGTGGGACCTCGGCGAGGCGCGCCAGACCGTGGCCGTACGCATCCCCGACTCCGACATCCTGCGCCGGATCATCGACCGGGTCGGTCCGCTGGCGACCAGCTCGGCCAACCGCACCACGAAGCCGGCCGCGACCAACGCCGACCAGGCCGACGAGATGCTCGGCAAGATGGTCAAGGCCATCATCGACGGCGGCGAGTCGCCCGTCGGTGAGGCCTCCACGATCATCTCCGCCACCGGTGACGAGCCGAAGGTCCTGCGGGAGGGCGCGATCAGCATCGACCGGATCAACGAGATCCTCGCCGAGCACGACGTCGCCATCCGCCGACCCGGTGATCCTGATCCCGCAGCCGAGGCCGAGACCGATATGCCCGCCACGGACGCCGACTCAGAAGCCTGATGCGCGCCTACGTCCTCCTCTTCCTGGTCGCCGCCGTGGTGACCTACCTGCTCACCGTCGTCGCCCGCGAGTTCGCGATGCGCACGGGGGCCGTCGCGAAGGTCCGCGACCGTGACGTACACGCCGTTCCGATCCCCTACATGGGTGGCGTGGCGATGCTCGGTGGCCTGGTCGCGGCCTACCTGGTCGCCCGTGAGCTGCCGTTCCTGGCCGATGCGCCCGACTTCGTGCTCCAGGACACCGGCGTCGTGATCCTCGCCGGTGCGCTGATCTGTGTCGTCGGCGTCGTCGACGACATCTTCGAGCTCGACGCCCTCACCAAGCTGGGCGGTCAGGTGCTGGCGACCGCGATCCTGGTGGGCTTCAACCTGCAGTACAGCCTGATCACCTTCCCCGACGGC
Organism: Nocardioides sp. NPDC047086; assembly: GCF_040643685.1. Lineage (NCBI taxonomy): Bacteria > Bacillati > Actinomycetota > Actinomycetes > Propionibacteriales > Nocardioidaceae > Nocardioides > Nocardioides sp. NPDC047086. Next base: position 52,871 of record NZ_JBEYUV010000025.1, on the reverse strand, counting down.
ACCCAGTTCTCCATCGACCCCGCCCAGGGCGCGCTGCTCACCGGGCTCGTCGTGATCACCGTGGTCAACGCGGTCAACTTCATCGACGGTCTCGACGGTCTGGCCGCCGGTGTCGTCGGCATCGGAGCGCTGGCGCTGTTCCTGTTCTGCTACCAGTTCACCCGGATCAACGACATCGGCCGCGCGTCGACCGCGGCTCTGCTGACCGTCGCGCTCGCCGGAGCCTGCGTCGGCTTCCTGATCCACAACTGGCACCCCGCTCGGCTGTTCATGGGGGACAGCGGCTCGATGCTGATCGGCCTGATCCTCGCCGCCAGCGCGGTCACCCTCTCGGGCTCGTACAACGCCGGCGGTCTGAACGTGAACGCCTTCGACGCCTCCACGGCCCTCCTGGTCACCTTCCTGCCGCTGCTGCTCCCCCTGACCATCCTGGTGGTGCCGCTCGTCGACCTCGTCCTGGCCGTCGTACGCCGCACCCGCGCCGGCCGCTCCCCGTTCGCCGCGGACAAGAAGCACCTCCACCACCGCCTCCTGGAGATCGGCCACTCGCAGCGTCGTGCCGTGCTGATCATGTGGCTCTGGGCCGGGCTGATGTCCTTCGGCTCCGTCTTCGTGACCCTCTACCGCGGCCCGGTCGTCATCGTCGGCGTCGTGGTCGCCACCGCCCTCATCGTGATCCTCACGTTCGCCCTCCCCAAGATCCGCGGCGAGCGCACCGACAAGCTCCTCGAGGTCCCTGAGGACATCACCCCGCTGGAGAACCAGCCCCACTGATCTCCTGAGGCGCACATTGCCCTTGTCGGTTTCGTCGGGTCGATGCAAACTGGTCGCCTCGGTCAACTGACCGATATCTCGGGTTGAATGGGGTTCAGGTGGACGGTTTCGTTGTGCGGCCCGCGGCCATCCGTGCGGCTGCCAGGGACTTCGACAGCTTGTCGGACAAGGCGGACTACATCCGCAAGGCGGCGTCCGAATGGATGCATGTACCCCGCGACTCCAGCGTGTTGAGCGAGATTGCGTCCGAAGTCGACATGCTCCGTGAAGCTCTCCTCGACTCCTACGGGTCGACCGGCGAATACCGTCGGATGATGGAAGGAGTCGCCGAAACGCTCCGCGCGATCGCTCGCGACTACGAGACCACGGACCTTGATGTGGCTCGGAGGGCGGACGAAGTGATGCCCGAGATCGACCGACCTGGCACGGGCTCGTTCGCCACACCGGGGATCGACGAAGAGGAGTACGCCTCGAAGTTCAAGGAGGGGCCAAGCGGGAGCTTCGAGGACTATGACCAGTTCCTCGACATCAGCAAGAAGATCGACGATCAGCTCTAGTTCAAGTGGGTCGGCAACACGTTGGAGAAACTGGGGATCGAGGATCCACTCAAGAAGTTGGAGCTCCAGCTGAGCGGGGACTGGACCAAGGTGGGGGAAGCGCTGGGTGCGCTGGATATGGCGATCCAGACGTTGACCGACATCATCTGGGACCTCGATGGAGTCATCGAGTCACTGGACGGCAAGTGGGAGGGCAACGCGTCCAACTCTGCCCGTGAGTACCTCAAGAAGGTACGAGACGTGGTGTGCGAGAGCGGTTCTGGATTCGGGGCTTACCGGGACCGGATGATCGCAGAGTCACTGGCATACAGGGCGCGGATCGACGCCCTGAACGAACTGCTCGGACTGGTCCTGGATGAGATTCCCGAGCCGAAGAGTCTGGCGGAACTGCTGACGTCCGCGCTGAACACGGTGACCCCGGCGGGTCTGAGTAGATTGCTCTCGAAGGTCAACATGTACAAGACCGCGTTCGACTTGGCGCTCGCTGCCGCGCAGCAGCTCGTCGCGGGTTTCTCTCAGCTTGCGCGGTTCCAGCAGGACACCAAGTTTCCCGAGGTTCCGCGTTGGACTGCGCCAGACGTCAATGGGGCCGTGTGATGGCACGGGAGTTGTTCGACGAGACGGTCAAGGGGCTGCTCGAGCGCACTCGTGACGCAGACCTCGCCCGCCGGATCCAGGCCTATCAGGTAGGCAGTTCGAGCCGTTTCGACCTGATGCGCGACGCGGGCTTCGGTGAGGCCATGCAGCAGTGGTACGACGAGGTCATTGACGAGCACCGTCAGCGTGGGATCGACCTGGCGAAGGTCGGTGCACAGGTCTGGAGGCAGTGGGAGCACGAGTCGATCAGGCGATCTTGATCGATCAATTAGGGCACCCAAACACGCTTGTGATAGTTTTCACGAGCGTTCGGGATACGCTCCTGAACACGTGAAATGCCCCCAGAGAGAACGGCCGCCGACGATGACGACCGCAACCAGCAAGACCATGGTGCTGCGAGGTTCTGCCGCAGTCTCTGGTGCCGCTGCGCTCGTAGCCCTCGTGGTGGCCTTCTTCGTGGCCGGAAGCACCGGCCTGATCGGCGCGCTGATCGGCTCCATCGCTGCCCTGGTCGTGCTCGGTACCGGCACCTGGGCGATGTTCTGGATCGCTGCCAAGTGGCCGGTCCTCTCGCTTCCGGGGTCGTTCGGTGTCTTCACCCTTCAGGGGCTGCTGCTGTTCGCGGTCCTGTTGGTGCTCTCGACCCAGGCAGAGAGTGTTGTCGTTCGCACGGCTGCCCTCTTGATCGTTGTGGTCACCATCGCTTGGACAACGTCCTTTGCATTCCTGGTGCGACGAGAGCGGATCCCGCTCTTCGACCTCCCGGGGGCAGACGCATGACTCGCCAGTAACGCCTGATATCGTCCGGGCCGTCGGGGGTGGCCGCCGGGATGATACCTGAGCCACAGGGCTCGCCCCCCCAGAATCGTAAGTTTCGAAGAAACAGGAGACAGCGTGAAGTCGCTTGCCGCCAGTGTCTTGGCGTCCGCACCGGAGCCCCACATCCCGGGGCCCGCGGACTTCAACCTGCCGCCGATCGCAGGATCCGGCGACTGGGCTCTGACCAAGATCTCGCTCCTGGTCATCCTCTCCGCCGTGGTCGCCTTCGTGCTGTTCTACGCCATGTCGCGCAAGGCGGCCGTCGTCCCTGGGCGCCTGCAGTTCGTCGGCGAGTACGCCTACGGCTTCGTGCGCAACAGCATCGCCCGCGACAACATCGGCTCGCACGACTTCATGAAGTTCGTGCCCTACTTGTTCACCATCTTCCTCTTCATCCTGGTGAACAACTTCTACGGGATCATCCCGTTCGTCCAGTTCCCGACGATGTCGCACATCGGCTACCCGGCGGCGCTCGCGCTGCTCACCTGGCTGATCTACAACGCCGTCGGCATCGCCAAGCATGGCTTCTTCGGCTACCTGAAGCACCAGACGGTTCCGGCCGGCATCAGCGGTCCGATCCTGATCATGCTGGTCCCGCTGGAGTTCTTCTCCAACATCATCGTCCGGCCGTTCACGCTCGCGCTTCGTCTGTTCGCGACCATGTTCGCCGGTCACCTGCTGCTCGCGCTGTTCTCCATCGGCGGCGCGTACCTGATCCTGCACTACTCACCGGTCTTCCTCGGTGTCACCGCCGGTGTGCTGTCGTTCATCATCGGCATCGCGGTGAGCTTCCTGGACATGCTGATCATGTTCCTGCAGGCCTACGTCTTCACCCTGCTCTCGGCCATGTACATCGGCCAGGCAATCGCCGACGAGCACTGAGCTCCGAAGCAACCCCCTACCAAACCAACGACGCACAACAACTGACGCATCAGGCGTCAACAACCCGAAAGGAAAACCCATGGAGATCGCCCTGGGCACCCTCAACATGGTCGGCCTCGGCCTCGCTGCGATCGGCCCGGCCATCGGCGTCGGCCTGATCTTCGCGGCGTACGTCGCCGGCGTTGCCCGCCAGCCGGAGGCTCAGAGCCGCCTGCAGACGATCGCCATCTTCGGCTTCGTCCTGTGTGAGCAGTTCTTCATCATCTCCCTCGCTCTCGCTTTCGTCCTCAAGCCCTGACGCCGGGGAACGACTGAGGTTTCGACATGATCCTTACCCAGGTAATGGCAGCGGAGGAAGCGCCCAACCCGCTGATCCCGCACGTTCCGGAGATCATCCTCGGCTTCATCGTCATCGCCATCCTCTACATCGGGATCTCCAAGTTCATCGTCCCGAACTTCGAGAAGGCGTACGCCGATCGAACCGCAGCGATCGAAGGCGGCATCGAGAACGCCCAGGCCAAGCAGGCCGAGGCAGATGCCAAGCTCGCCCAGCTCGAGGAGCAGCTCGCGTCGGCCCGCCACGAGGCGGCCCGCATCCGCGAGCAGGCTCGCGAGGAGGGCGCTGCGATCAAGGCCGAGCTTCGCGCCGAGGCGCAGGCCGAGGCCGAGCGCATCATCACCGCCGGCAAGGCGCAGATCGAGGCCGAGCGCCAGGCGGCTGCTACGTCGCTGAAGACCGAGGTCGGCTCGCTGGCCACCGGTCTCGCCGGTCGCATCGTGGGCGAGTCCCTCGATGACGAGGAGCGTGCCAGCCGTGTGGTCGAGCGGTTCCTCGCCGACCTCGAGGCAGGGGTTCACTGATGGACTTCCGTGGAGCGTCGGCCGACGCCGTTGCCGCCCTGACCGAGGAGCTGAAGACCGCTGTCTCCGCCTCTCCTGAGGCGGCGGCCAAGGCGGCCGACACCCTCTTCGAGGTCTCCCAGGCCTTCCGCGCCGAGGCAGCTCTGCGCCGCTTCGTCACCGACGCATCGGTGCCGGCAGAGGCCAAGACCGGCCTCGTCGGTGAGCTGTTCGGCGGGAAGGTCGACGCAACGGCCCTCGGTGTGGTCGAGTCGGCGGTCAAGTGCCGCTGGACGCACGCCGGCGACCTGAGCGACGCGCTCGAGCGACTGAGCGAGATCGCCGCGGTCCTCAGCGCCGGCGGCGAGGCTGATCGCCTCATCGACGAGCTGTTCGCGGTCCAGCAGGCCGTGCAGGAGACGCCGGAGCTGCGCGACGCGCTCTCCGACCCGGCCCGCACGACCGAGGACAAGATCAGGCTGGTCGACGACCTTCTCGGCGGCAAGGCGCTGCCCGCGACGGTCACGCTGACCAAGCAGGCGCTCGCTGGCACCTACCGCACCGCCACGGTCGCGCTGGGTGAGTACCAGAAGGTCGCCGCCGCGGTCGCGGGCGAAAGCACCGCGGTCGTCCGCGTGGCCGCTCCGCTCTCGGAGGCGGACACCACCCGCCTGGCCGCGGCCCTCGCGAAGAAGTACGGCCGCGAGGTCCACCTGAACATCGTGGTCGACCCGGCCATCGTCGGCGGCATCAAGGTCTCGATCGGTGACGACGTCATCGACGGCACCATCTCCAGCCGCCTCGACGGGGCGCAGCGAGCACTCGCCGGCTGATCCGGCATCACGGCCTCACCATGCTGAAGCGAAGCCCGAAGCAGACCAATTGGCCGTACGACCCCTGTGTGACACAGACTTCGACGTAAGAACGAGAGAGAAGGCAGAGATGACGGAGCTCACCATCCGTCCCGACGAGATCAGGGACGCGCTGGCAAAGTACGTCGCGGACTACAAGCCCGAGGCGGCGAAGACCGAGGAGGTCGGCACTGTCGCGCGGACTGCCGACGGCATCGCCCAGGTCTCGGGCCTGCCCTCGGCCATGGCGAACGAGCTCCTCGAGTTCGAGGACGGGACCCTCGGTCTCGCCCTGAACCTCGAGACCCGCGAGATCGGTGTCGTCGTCCTGGGCGACTTCGACAAGATCGAGGAGGGCCAGTCGGTCCGACGTACGGGCGAGGTTCTCTCCGTCCCCGTCGGTGACGGCTACCTCGGCCGCGTCGTGGACCCGCTGGGCACCGCGATCGACGGTCTCGGTGACATCGAGACGGTCGGCCGTCGCGCCCTGGAGCTCCAGGCTCCCGGCGTGATGCAGCGCAAGTCGGTTCACGAGCCGCTCGCCACCGGCATCAAGGCGATCGACGCGATGACCCCGATCGGCCGTGGCCAGCGTCAGCTGATCATCGGCGACCGCGCGACCGGTAAGACCACGGTCGCCATCGACACGATCATCAACCAGAAGCAGAACTGGGACTCGGGTGACCCCGACAAGCAGGTTCGCTGCATCTACGTCGCCATCGGCCAGAAGGGCTCGACCATCGCCTCCGTGCGTGGCGCCCTCGAGGAGGCCGGCGCGCTGGAGTACACGACCATCGTGGCTGCTCCCGCCTCCGACTCCGCCGGCTTCAAGTACCTCGCCCCCTACACCGGCTCGGCCATCGGCCAGCACTGGATGTACGAGGGCAAGCACGTCCTGATCGTCTTCGACGACCTGACCAAGCAGGCCGAGGCCTACCGCGCCGTGTCGCTGCTGCTGCGCCGTCCGCCGGGCCGTGAGGCCTACCCGGGCGACGTCTTCTACCTGCACTCCCGGCTGCTGGAGCGCTGCGCGAAGCTCTCCGACGAGATGGGCGCGGGCTCGATGACCGGTCTGCCGATCATCGAGACCAAGGCCAACGACGTCTCGGCGTTCATCCCGACCAACGTCATCTCCATCACCGACGGTCAGATCTTCCTGCAGTCCGATCTGTTCGCGGCCAACCAGCGTCCGGCGATCGACGTCGGTGTCTCGGTCTCCCGCGTCGGTGGCGCGGCGATGACCAAGGCGCTCAAGGGCGTCACCGGCTCGCTCAAGGTCGACCTCGCGCAGTACCGCGCGATGGAGGCCTTCGCGATGTTCGCCTCCGACCTGGACGCGGCCTCGAAGCAGCAGCTGGCCCGTGGTCAGCGGCTGATGGCGCTGCTCAAGCAGCCGGCCTACTCGCCCTACCCGATCGACGAGATGACCGTCTCCCTGTGGCTGGGCACCACCGGCCGCCTGGACATCGTCCCGACCGAGGACGTGCTCAAGTTCGAGCAGGAGTTCCTCGACTACCTGCGTCGCTCGCACGAGGGCGTGCTGGCCGCGATCCGCGAGTCGCTGAAGTTCGACGACTCCACGGAGTCCGCGCTCAACGGGGCGTACGACAGCTTCCTCGACCAGTTCGAGACCTCGGAGGGCGCCTCGGTCAAGCCGGGTTCCGCCAAGGAAGAGGCCCTCGCTGACGAGGACGTCGAGCAGGAGCAGATCGTCAAGCAGAAGCGGGGCTGACCCATGGCCGTGTCAGTGCGTGAACTCCGCGCGCGGATCAAGTCGACGGAGTCGATGAAGAAGATCACGCGTGCCATGGAGCTCATCGCTGCGTCCCGGATCATCAAGGCGCAGCAGCGGGCCAATGCGGCCGCGCCGTACGCCCGTGAGCTCACCCGCGCCGTCTCGGCGGTGGCGTCCTACTCCAACGTGGACCACCCGCTGACCACCGAGCCGGAGACGCCCACCCGCGCCGCCGTGCTGGTGGTCACCAGCGACCGTGGCCTGGCCGGCTCCTACTCCTCGAGCGTGCTCAAGGAGGCCGAGGGCCTGGTCGAGAAGCTCAAGGCCGAGGGTAAGGAGGTCGACCTCTACGTCACCGGACGCAAGGCGGAGGCCTTCTACAAGTTCCGCGGTCGTTCCGTGGCGCAGGCCTGGACCGGCTTCTCCGACCGCCCGGACTACGACGCGGCCAAGGAGATCGGCGAGAAGCTGATCGAGGTCTTCGTCGAGGGCACCGAGGCCGAGAAGGCCGCCGCTCCCGGCGTCGACGAGGTCCACGTGGTCTACACGCGGTTCATCACCATGATGACGCAGAAGCCCACGGCCGTACGTCTGCTGCCTCTGGAGGTCGTGGAGGGCACCGAGGCTCCGGCCGAGGGCGACGTCCTGCCGCTCTACGAGTTCGAGCCCTCGGCCGAGACCGTGCTCGACTCGCTGCTCCCGCAGTACGTCGTGAGCCGGATCTGGTTCGCGCTGCTGCAGGCAGCCGCCTCCGAGCTGGCCCAGCGTCAGAAGGCGATGAAGTCGGCTACCGACAACGCCGACGAGCTCATCAAGAAGTTCACCCGGGTTGCCAACCAGGCTCGCCAGGCAGGCATCACCCAGGAGATCAGCGAGATCGTCGGTGGCGTGAACGCGCTGGCCGACGCCCAGGCTGCGAACGACTGAGAACCCACAGAAAGACTGACTAGAAAATGACCGCACAGGTTGACGAGAAGACCACGACGGGCCGCATCGCCCGCGTGATCGGCCCGGTCGTCGACGTGGAGTTCCCCGTCGACGCCATGCCGGACATCTACAACAAGCTCGAGGTCGAGGTCACCATCAGCGGTGAGACCTCCGTCCTGCCGCTCGAGGTTGCCCAGCACATCGGTGACGGCATGGTCCGCGCGATCTCGCTGAAGCCGACCGACGGCGTCGTCCGCGGTGCCTCCGTGAGCGACACCGGCGCCCCGATCACGGTGCCCGTGGGTGACGTCACCCTCGGCCACGTGTTCAACGCGACCGGCGACATCCTCGATGTCGACCCGGCCACGGTCGAGGTCAAGGAGCGCTGGGGCATCCACCGCAAGGCTCCGGCCTTCGACCAGCTCGAGTCCAAGACCCAGATGTTCGAGACGGGCATCAAGGTCATCGACCTCCTCACCCCCTACGTGACCGGTGGAAAGATCGGCCTCTTCGGTGGTGCGGGCGTCGGCAAGACCGTCCTCATCCAGGAGATGATCGCCCGAGTCGCCAAGAACCACGGTGGTGTCTCCGTGTTCGCCGGTGTCGGCGAGCGCACCCGTGAGGGCAACGACCTCATCCACGAGATGCAGGAGGCCGGCGTCTACGACAAGGTCGCCCTGACCTTCGGCCAGATGGACGAGCCGCCGGGCACGCGTCTTCGCGTGGCCCTCTCGGCGCTGACGATGGCGGAGTACTTCCGCGACGTCCAGGGCCAGGACGTGCTGCTGTTCATCGACAACATCTTCCGCTTCACGCAGGCGGGCTCCGAGGTCTCGACCCTGCTCGGCCGGATGCCTTCGGCCGTGGGTTACCAGCCCAACCTCGCCGACGAGATGGGTCTGCTCCAGGAGCGGATCACCTCGACGCGTGGTCACTCGATCACCTCGATGCAGGCGATCTACGTGCCGGCCGACGACTACACCGACCCGGCTCCGGCGACCACGTTCGCCCACCTGGACGCGACCACCGAGCTCTCCCGCGAGATCGCGTCGCTGGGTATCTACCCGGCGGTGGACCCGCTGACCTCGACGTCGCGAATCCTGGACCCGCAGTACATCGGTCAGGACCACTACGACTGCGCCGTCCGCGTCAAGCAGATCCTCCAGCGCAACAAGGAGCTGCAGGACATCATCGCGATCCTGGGTGTCGACGAGCTCTCCGAGGAAGACAAGATCATCGTCTCCCGCGCTCGCCGGATCCAGCGGTTCCTGTCGCAGAACACCTACGTCGCCAAGCAGTTCACCGGCATCGAGGGCTCGACGGTTCCGGTCAAGGACACCATCGAGGCGTTCAACAAGATCGCCGACGGCGAGTACGACCACGTCGCCGAGCAGGCGTTCTTCATGTGCGGTGGCCTCGACGACGTCGAGGCGAAGTGGGCCGAGATCCAGAAGAGCCTCTGATGACGGACGCACTTCAGGTGGAGCTCGTCGCTGCAGACCGCGTGGTCTGGAGCGGTGGGGCCACCATGGTCATCGCCCGAACGGTCGACGGTGATGTCGGCGTCCTGCGCGGTCACGCGCCGGTGCTGTCGGCTCTCACCGAGGCGGTCGTGGAGATCACTCCGGAGGAGGGCACCGAGGTCATCGCGACCGTCGACGGTGGCTTCCTCTCGGTGGCCAACGACCGCGTCTCGATCCTGTCCGAGTACGTGCTGCTGGCCCACGAGATCGACCTCGACCAGGCTCAGGTCGACCTCGAGGAGGCCCGTCGCCTGCTCGGCACGAACAACGACGCCGAGAAGCGCATCCGCCACGCCGAGGCGCGCATCCGCGCTGTCGAGAAGGCCTCATAGGGGAAGAGAGGCGATACCCGGATGGCATGGTGGGAGCTGCTACTGGTCGTTGTGGCCGCATCGCTTCTGCTTGTCCTCGCCTACGGCATCGGGATCGCCGTACGCCGCCGCCTGCTCGCTCGTAACGGCGGCGTCTTCGAACTGAGCCACCGCGTCCGGGACACCAGTCCCGGGCGCGGTTGGGTCATCGGTATCGGTCGCTACTCCGGTGATGCCCAGCTGGAGTGGTTCCGGATCTTCTCGCTCTCGCCCAAGCCCAAACGGGTCTGGCGCCGCGTCGAGATCTCCTACATCTCCAGTCGCTCTCCCGAGGGGATCGAGGAGCTCGTCCTCTACCCCGAGAGCCTGATCGTGACCTGCGACGTCAAGGGCGAGCACATCGACCTCGCCATGGACCAGCAGACCTTGATCGGCTTCCAGGCCTGGCTCGAGTCCCGCCCGATGCGGTCCACCTGGACCGTCTTCTGAGCGTCTTCCTCTGACCGTCTCCGGCACAACACCGGGGTCGGTCGGTCTGCATTCGGGGGCTTCCCTGATTGTCCAGAAGGCATCTGCGGCGGATCGTTGAGGTATGTCCTCAACTGTTCCCACTCCTGTTCCCGGCCAGCCCACACCGCCCGCTCCGCCCACTGCGCCCGCCGGCGACGAGCTCCGCTGCACCGATGCCGACCGCGACCGCGTGATCGAGGTGCTCAAGACCTCCTACGCCGACGGCCGGCTCGACCAGGCCGAGTTCGATGTCCGGTTCGACCTGACCATGAAGGCGAAGACGTACGCCGCCCTGGAGCCGATCACCCGCGACCTCGTGGCGCAGCCGACGCCGATCCCGGCTCCGGCGGCCGCGAAGCCCGCCCGCGACCTGCTGCCGCCGCCCACCACCGAGGAGCGGCTCCTGGCTGCCCTCGCCCAGGCGACGACCTGGGTGCCGATCGTCGTCGGTCCCGCGATCCTCTACTACACCGTCGGCAAGCGCTCCGAGTTCGTGAAGCACCACGCCGCCGGCGCCCTCAACCTGCAGCTCACCCTGCTCGCGGTCACGATCGTGACCTTCGGGCTCGGTGGCGCGCTCTACGGGATCGCCTGGGTCCTCGCGACCGCCTTCGCGGTCGTCGCGCTCGCGGGCGCCCCGCTGCGCCAGCCGTGGGTGCTGCCGATCTTCGGCCGCGGCGGCCCGTACGAGAAGAAGCGGGACTGACTCCCGCACCTGATCCCATCGTCTGGACGCAGCCCGGGGCCCACTAGCCTTTACTCGTGACGCCTCTTCGCGGTGCTCAGGCCGGGTCCGTGGTGGCGTTCGCCACCAACGGCCTGCTGTCCGCGACCTTCATCTCCCGCATCCCGGCGCTCCGAGAGAGCCTCGGCCTGAACAATTCGGCCGTCGGCCTGATGCTGCTGGCGATGGGCGTGGGCTCTGTCGCCGTGCTGCCGCTCGCCGGCGGGCTGGTGATGCGCTGGGGCGCCGCCCGGGTCGTACGCCGCTGCGCGGCCCTCTGTGTCGCCGCCCTGACCATGGTGGCGGTCTCCGGCAGCTGGCTGGGGCAGGCGTGGCTGGTGGCGCTGTTCTTGGTGGCGTACGGCGTCGGCTACGGGATCTGGGACGTCGCCATGAACGTCGGGGGGGCTGCGGTCGAGCGGCTCGGCGGCAAGACGCTGATGCCGCAGCTGCACGCGATGTGGAGCGTCGGCACCGTGCTCGGTGGACTGCTGGGCATCGCCCTGGTGGGTACGTTGCCGACGGTGTGGCACATCGCAGGGGTCGCGGGCATCGCGCTGGTGGTCTGCTGGTGGGGGACCGCGGGCTTCCTCCCCGCGGAGCCGCCTCCGGAGGGGCACTCGCCGCGGCGTGAGCTGCTCGCCGCCTGGCGTTCGCCCCACACGCTGCTGCTGGGGCTGATGGTGCTCGCCTTCGCCGCCGCCGAGGGGAGCGCCAACGACTGGGTCTCGCTGGCGATGATCGACGGCTACGACGTGAGCCACCGGGTCGGCGTGGCGTGCTACGCGGCGTTCGTGCTCTGCATGAGCCTCGCGCGCTTCGCCGGCGCGAAGGTGATCGAAAGGGTCGGTCGGCAGCCGGTCCTGATCACCTCGGCCGCGCTGGCGGGTGCCGGGATCGTGCTGACCGTGTTCGCCGGTTCGTTCGGACTCGCCCTGGCCGGGATCGTCCTGTGGGGCTTCGGCGCGGCCCTCGGCTTCCCCCTGGGGATCAGCATCGCCGCCGACGACGAGACCCGGGCCGCCGCTCGCGTCTCGGTCGTCTCGACGCTGGCCTACGGAGCCTTCCTGGGCTTCCCGCCGATCCTGGGGGCCGTAGGGGACCAGGTCGGCACCCTGAGGGCGCTCCTGGTCGTCGCCGTCCTCATGCTCCCGGCTGCGGCGTTGGCCGCGACGGTGGCGCGGCGGCGTACGTAGACGCCTGCCGAGTCGGCTCATCCTGACGTGAACACATGCCGAGTCGGCGCGTTAGAACGAGCCGAGTCGGCTACACGAGACGGGCTTCGCCCGTTAGTCGAAGAGAGCGCGGATGTCGTCGGCGCCGATGGTGGAGCCCATGGCGCCTTCGCCGTCGACGACCTTCGCGAAGAGCTCGGCCTTGCGCTCCTTGAGCTCCATGACCTTCTCCTCGATCGTGTCGGTCGACACCAGCCGGTAGACCATGACGTGCTGGGTCTGGCCGATGCGGTGGGCGCGGTCGACGGCCTGGGCCTCGGCGGCGGGGTTCCACCAGGGGTCGAGCACGAAGACGTAGTCGGCCTCGGTGAGGGTCAGGCCGACGCCGCCGGCCTTGAGGGAGATCAGGAAGACCGGGGCGTCGCCGTCGCGGAAGCTCTCGATCACCGCGCCGCGGTCGCGGGTGGCGCCGTCGAGGTAGGCGGCGTCGATGCCCGCCTCCGTGAGCCGGGTGCGTGCCCGGCCGAGGAACGAGGTGAACTGGCTGAAGACCAGCGCCTTGTGGCCCTCGGCGGCGAGCTCCTCGATGTGGTCGACGAGGGTGTCGAGCTTGGCGGAGCCGACCTCGTCGTCATCGGGGTCGACGAGGCCGGGGTCGAGGGAGAGCTGCCGCAGCCTGGTCAGCGCACTGAGGATCGCGACCCGGTTGTCGTTGAAGTCGTCGAGCAGGTGCAGGATCCGCTGCCGCTCCTTGGCCAGGTGGGCGTCGTAGATCTTGCGGTGAGCCGGGTTGAGGTCGACGCCGAGCACCTGCTCCTGTTTGGGCGGCAGGTCGTCGGCGACGAGCTCCTTCGTACGCCGCAGCAGGAACGGTCGCAGCCGGGTCCGGAACCGGCGCAGCGCCGCATCATCGCCCGACTTCTCCACCGGAGAGACCACCGTGTCGCGGAACAGCCGCGGGCTGGGGTAGAGCCCCGGCGCCGTGATCGAGAGCAGCGCCCACAGCTCCATCAGCCGGTTCTCGAACGGCGTGCCCGTCACCGCGAGACGCCAGCGGGCGTCGATGCGGCGGGCGGCCGCGTACGTCTTGGACTGGTGGTTCTTGACCTGCTGGGCCTCGTCGAGGACGAGACCGGCCCAGGGGCGCCCGGCGAAGGCGTCCTGCTCGAGCCGGAGGATGGCATAGGTCGTGACCACGACGTCGGCATCCTCGCGCGCCTCGGCGACGGAGTCGATGCGTTTGCTGACCGTGCTCACCCGGAGACCGGGGGTGTGGCGGCGGGCCTCCTGGACCCAGGCCGGTACGACGCTGGTGGGTGCCACCACGAGGTAGGGCGCTCGCGGCCCCGGCTGCGAGTGCACGGCATGGGAGATCGTGGCCAGCACCTGGAGCGTCTTGCCCAGACCCATGTCGTCGGCGAGGATCCCGCCGAGGCCCTGCTCGTGCAGGAACGCCAGCCAGTGGAACCCGTCGAGCTGGTAGTGACGCAGCTCGGTCGCCAGCCCGGTCGGCTCCGGCCGGGGGATCTCGCGCAGGTCGCGCAGCGCCTGGGCCCGCTGGACCCATTCGGCGGCCTGCTGGTCGACCACGCCGAGCTCGGCGAGCTCGGCCCAGACGCCGAGGTCGTGCTTGCCGACCGCGAGCCCGTCGCCGGTGCGCTCGTGGAGCTGCCCGGCGGCCTCGACGACGTTGCGCAGCCGGTCGAGCTCGGGTCGGTCGGTGGTGATGTAGGTGCCGCTGGGGAGGATCAGGTGGTCGTCGCCGCGGGTCAGGGCGCCGAGTACGTCGGGAAGCGGGACGGCCTCGGTGCCGATCCGGATCACGACCTGCAGATCGAGCCAGTCCTGCCCGGCCACGGCAGCACCGTCGGGCGAGGTGACCTCGAAGGAGATCTCGGGATCCTCGTCGGTCTCGCGGAAGTCGGGCCGCTCGACCTCGGTGATCTCGACGCCCTCGACCTCACGCAGCGCCGGCAGGTCGTGGATGGCGAGCGCGAGCGCGTCGCCGTCGCGTACCTCCTGCTTGCGGAGCAGCTCGGCCGAGACCTTCGCGCGCAGCGCGGCCTCCTCGGCCGGGTTGCGGACCAGACCGAGGTCCTCGCGGGAGTCCACCGGGTAGTGACGTACGCCGTAGGCCCAGGTCCAGCCGAGCGTGGCATGGGTCGAGCTGCGCCAGGTGACGGTCAGGGTCAGCCGGGGCGCGGGAGGCTCGGGGATGTCGAGGGAGCCGTCGGCCGAGCGCAGTGGCACCAGGCGGGCCAGCGGGCCCAGCAGAGCGCTCAGGGTGCCGATCTCGGCCTCGGGGACGGTCAGCGGGTCCCGGGCGGTCACCAGTCGCTGTGCGTGGGTCGAGAGCGGTCCGGACAGGTCGGCGAGGTGGAGCACCCCGGCGTCGAGCACGCCCACCGAGCGGGTCGGGCGACCGATCGGGAGCACGGTCGGGCCGGCGAAGACCCGGTCGCCGTGGGCCAGCCCGAAGCGGAGGACGGCCTCGCCGTCTTCGCGGCGCAGCTCACCGGCGAGCGAGAGCGGCTCGTCGAAGATCACCACGCCGCGTACGTTCTCGCCGGGCAGGACGGTCACACCGCCACGGATCGCGTCGCGGAGCAGGGTGACCGCGTGCTCGCCGAAGTCGGCGAGACCGAGCGAGGAGCCACGGGCGTAGAGCAGCCGGTCGGAGCGGAGCTGGCGAGCCAGCTCCTGCAGGGGGAGCAGCTGGCTGCGGGGGAAGTCCTTGCCGGGCACCGCGTTGGGGATGTTGGCCCAGTCGGCGCCGGTCTTCGCCCAGCGTTCGCGGTTGCCCATGCGCATCGGGCGCAGCTCGACGCTCGGAGAGCCCGCAACGGCCGATCGCGGGCTGTGCACGTCGATCTCCAGCGCCAGCGCGGGCAGGTCGTCCTCGGGCTTGTTGTCCTCGGCGAGCTGGCCCAGGAGCGTACGCAGCTCCGTCTCCCACGACGGGCCCAGCGGCGTCGCCGCCGTGCGCGAGCCGGCGAGGACCAGGCCCAGCGCGGCACCGTGCTTGCAGTTGTTGTGCACGGGGCAGCTGCACGAGCTCGTCGCTCGGACGACGCCGTTCCTGGAGTCCAGGTTGAGCGTCACGCGGTAGGGAGCCGGGCTGGTGCCCCTGACCTCGGCTGCCGCTCGCAGCGTGTTGCCGACCTCCGTGACCCGGGGCTCACCGACGCGGCCCTGGGCTGCGTAGGCCTCGCCACGCTCGATGGTCTGAGGGTCGAAGGTCTCGCGGAGCAGGTCGTTCGTGAGAGCTTCGAGCAAGGGCACCCGATCTATTCTTCCAGCATGAGGCGGGTTCTGCGACTTCGTGGACGCTGGTGGTGAGCAGCGTCTCGTTCGTTGCGGTGGCAGTGGTCTAGACCGGCGAGGCGCCAGGACGGGGTGGCGGTGCATTCAGCGGCGTGCATAGGCGCATGTCCGCCATCTCGTCCGGGACAACCGGATCCGAAGCGATCGCGACAACTTTGTCGCGCAAAAGGAAAGCCACCTCGATCCGAGCGGGGGGATCCGGACCGAGGTGGCGATGAATACTTTCGGCCAAGTTGCCGGTGAATGCAAGTCGAACCGCTATGGCGGGAATGTGACGTGTCATATATCTGCCATGATTGCGGGTGTTCGTTCCCCCGCCACGGAAAGGCATCTCGGATGCTCGATGCGCTCGGTCTCGACAACCTGGAAGAGGCGGTCTACCGCCAGCTGGTCGGCGCGCCCTCGGCCAACCTCGAGGAGCTGGCCGAGGTGGCCGAGCTGGACACCTACGCGGTCTCGGCGGTGCTGTCCGCGCTGGAGGGGAAGGGTCTGGTCGCTCGGGCCTCGGCCGGCCAGGACCGATACGTCGCCTCCCCGCCGGCGGTGGCGCTCGGGGCGCTGCTCGTGCAGCGCCAGGACGAGCTGCGCCGCGCGCAGGTCGAGATGACCGAGCTCGCCGGGCTCTATCGCGGCTCGGTGGCTCGCCGGGACGTGGCCGACGTCGTGGACGTCGTGCACGGCACCGAGGCCATCGCCCAGCGGTTCGCCCAGCTGCAGTACTCGGCGAAGAAGTGCATCCAGGCGCTGCAGAAACCGCAGGCCGCGGTCGTCACCCGGGAGGATGCCGACGAGGCCGAGCGGGCCGCGATCGAACGCGGGGTCCGGCACGACATCGTCCTCGAGCGCTCCGTCTTCGACACCCCCGGCATCTACGAGACCATCGACTCCGGCCTCGAGATCGGGATCGAGCTGCGGGTGGTGCCGACGGTGCCGCTGCGCGCCTTCATCGTCGACCGGGAGATCGCCCTGATCCCGCTCATGCAGGGCTCGACTCCTTCGGGCGAGCACAACACGGTCCAGGACGCCCTGCTGCTCCACCCCAGCGGTCTCCTCGACGCGATCATCGCCCTCTTCGACCTGATCTGGACCTCCGCGCCCAAGCTGGTCGCGACGCCCGAGGGCACGGTCGAGACGGCCGCCGATCGCCTCGAGCCCCTGGACACCAAGGTGCTCTCGCTGCTGCTCGCCGGCCTGACCGATGCCTCCATCGGGGCCCAGCTCGGGCTGTCGCTGCGTACGGTCCAGCGGCGGGTGCGCCAGATGATGGACCGTGCGCACGTCGACACCCGCCTCCAGCTCGGTTATGAGGCGGGGCGTCGCGGCTGGCTGTGACGCCGAGCCCTACCGCTCGCCGCCGGGCACCCACAAGACGTCGCCCTGCTCGCGGTTGGCGTGCCGGGCGAGGATGAAGAGCAGGTCGCTGAGGCGGTTGAGGTAGGTCAGGGCGAGCTTGTTCATGGTCTCGCCATGGAGCTCGTACGCGGCCCAGGCGGCCCGCTCCGCGCGGCGTACGACGGTGCGGGCCACGTGGAGGTGGGCCGCGGCCACGGTGCCGCCGGAGAGGATGAACGAGCGCAGCTTCTCCAGGGACTCGTTGTACTCGTCGCACCAGGCCTCGAGCCGGTCGATGTAGGTCTGCTCGACGCGCAGCGGCGGGTACTCGGGGTCGTCGACGACGGGGGTCGAGAGGTCGGCGCCGACGTCGAACAGGTCGTTCTGGACGGTCGTCAGCACTTTCACGACGTCCTCGTCGATGCCGCCATGGGCCAGTGCGACACCGATCGCCGCCCCGGCCTCGTCGGTGGTCGCGTACGCCTCCAGCCGCAGATCAGTCTTGGCGGTCAGGCTCATGTCGCCCAGCCGGGTCTCACCGGCGTCGCCGGTGCGGGTGTAGATGCGTGTCAGGTTGACCATGCGCTGAGCCTATGCGGACGGCCCACTTCCCGGCGAGCGTGGTCATTTGACAGAAAATAGTGACGGTAGTGGCCAATGAGGCTGGTGAGGTGCAACCAATCGAAGCTGCCGCGCGTCATAGTGGGCGAGAGGGAGCGTCGTGTGACGCGTAGAGCTTCTGTGTAGGGCAATCCACTTCCTGGGGGATGGAGGCAGGGCATGGAGATCTTGATCGACGGGCCGACGCTGGTGTTGAACGGGGATTTCGACGTACGCAGCACCTGGATGGCACGCAGCGTGATCTATGACCATCTCGACTCGGTGGAGGGTGACGTCGTGCTCGACGTCTCCGGCGTGAGCAGTGCTGATGTGACGGCGCTGAAGCTGCTCGCCGTCGCGACCCGCCAGGCCCACGCGGAGGGCCGCCGCCTCACTCTGCAGGGGTGCACCCCGGCGGTGCGCCGGATGCTCCACCTCTCCAGGCTCTATCGTGTGCTCGAGGTGGAGAACTCCCCGCTCATCGCGTAGCGGGTCAAGGAGTGGCCGGCGAGTGACATCTTCCACACCGGAGCCGGTTACTGAGCGGTAACCGAGGGGCTAGCATGCCTCTTATGACGGACACCACGCCTTCCGAGCAGAGCCGCCCGGCGAAGGATCGCTCCTGGCTGATGCGGACGTACGCCGGCCACTCGACCGCCGAGGCGTCCAACGAGCTCTATCGCACCAACCTCGCCAAGGGTCAGACCGGTCTCTCGGTCGCCTTCGACCTGCCCACGCAGACCGGCTACGACCCCGACAGCGTCCTCGCCCGCGGCGAGGTCGGCAAGGTGGGCGTGCCGATCATGCACATGGGGGAGATGCGCAAGCTCTTCGACCAGATCCCGCTCACCGAGATGAACACCTCGATGACGATCAACGCGACCGCCATGTGGCTGCTCGCGATGTATCAGGTCGCCGCCGAGGAGCAGAACCCCGGGATGGACCCTGCCGAGGTGGCCGCCAAGCTGGCCGGCACCACCCAGAACGACATCATCAAGGAGTACCTCTCCCGGGGGACGTACGTCTTCCCGCCGGAGCACTCCCTGCGGCTGATCTCGGACATGATCGCCTACACCGTCCACCAGATCCCGAAGTGGAACCCGATCAACATCTGCAGCTACCACCTGCAGGAGGCCGGGGCGACGCCGGTGCAGGAGATCGCGTACGCGATGTGCACCGCCATCTCGGTCCTCGACCAGGTCAAGGCCTCCGGCCAGGTCTCCGAGGAGGACTTCGGCAAGGTCGTCGGGCGGATCTCGTTCTTCGTCAACGCGGGCGTGCGCTTCGTCGAGGAGATGTGCAAGATGCGCGCCTTCGTCGAGCTGTGGGACGAGATCACCCGTGAGCGCTACGGGGTCGAGGACCCGAAGATGCGCCGGTTCCGCTACGGCGTCCAGGTCAACTCCCTCGGCCTGACCGAGGCGCAGCCGGAGAACAACGTCCAGCGGATCGTGCTGGAGATGCTCGCCGTGACGCTGTCCAAGAACGCGCGTGCACGCGCGGTGCAGCTGCCCGCCTGGAACGAGGCGCTGGGCCTCCCGCGTCCGTGGGATCAGCAGTGGTCGCTGCGCCTGCAGCAGGTGCTGGCCTACGAGTCCGACCTGCTGGAGTACGGCGACCTCTTCGACGGCTCGCCGGTCGTCGAGGCCAAGGTGGCCGAGCTCGTGGCCGGTGCCAAGGAGGAGATCGACCGGGTCCAGGCCATGGGCGGAGCGATCGCCGCGGTCGACACCGGCTACATGAAGTCCGAGCTGGTCTCCTCCCACGCGCGCCGTCGCGCCGCGATCGAGTCCGGCGACGAGATCATCGTCGGCGTCAACAAGTTCACCACGACCGAGCCGAGCCCGCTGACCGCCGACCTGGACGCCGCGATCATGGTGGCCGACCCCCGCGCCGAGGAGGCCGCCAAGGCCTCCCTCGAGGCGTGGAAGGCCGAGCGTGACGAGTCGGCCGTCGCCGAGGCGCTGGCCGCGCTGGCGGCCGCCGCGAAGACCGACGCCAACCTGATGTCGGCGACCCTGGAAGCGGCCCGTGCGGGCGCGACCACGGGCGAGTGGGCCGGCACCCTGCGCGAGGTCTTCGGGGAGTTCCGGGCGCCCACCGGTGTCTCCGGCGCCGTCGGCGCCGCGGAGGCAGGTGCGGAGCTCTCGGCCGTACGCGACCGGGTCAAGGCCACCGGCGAGGAGCTCGGCGTCAAGCTGCGCATGCTCGTCGGCAAGCCGGGCCTCGACGGTCACTCCAACGGTGCCGAGCAGGTCGCCGTCCGGGCCCGTGACGCCGGCTTCGAGGTCATCTACCAGGGCATCCGGCTCACCCCGGAGCAGATCGTGGCCGCGGCGGTCGCCGAGGACGTACACGTCGTCGGGCTCTCCATCCTCTCCGGCTCGCACATGTCGTTGGTGCCGTCGGTGGTCGAGGGGCTGCGCGAGGCGGGTCTCGGTGACGTACCCGTCATCGTGGGTGGCATCGTGCCCGAGTCCGACGCCAGGACGCTGCTCGAGTCGGGAGTCGCGGCGGTCTACACGCCCAAGGACTTCAGCCTCACCGAGATCATGGCCGACATCGTCGAGGTCATCCGTAAGGCGAACGGTCTCTCCTGACGGGCCTCTCTTGAGCCGAGGCTCGACACGGCTCCCGAAAAAACTTCGGGAGCCGTGTCGATCCGGTGTCGTCGCCATTCGTGATGTGGGCAGAGGGAGGCAGACAGCGCCTCCCGCCACTTCACGGGAGTACGAGATGTCCACGATCACCACCGCCCAGCAGACCACCCGCTCGACCCGCGCGGCCCGCAAGCCTGTCTGGCTCCATGGCCTCGGTGCCACGGTCGTCGCCAGCGCCGTCGTCACCGTCCTCGCCGTGGCTGCCTCGGCGGCCGGGGTGAGCTTCGAGACCGCCAGCGGCACGATCCCGCTCGCCGGCTACGCCCAGCTGACCGCCCTCTTCTCGCTCATCGGGGTCGCGATGGCCGCGGTGATGGCGCGCGTGGCCCGCCGCCCGCGACGTACGTTCGTGGTCACCACCGTCGTGCTGACCGTCGCCTCGCTCGTCCCTGACGTGGCCTTCGGCTTCGATGCCGCCAGCGCGGTCGTCCTGATGCTCCTGCACGTCGTCGCCGCCGCGATCGTCATCCCGGTGCTGGCTCGTCGTCTCGCCGCGTGAGGCGAGTAGCCTGCCGAGCATGCGAGTAACGGTGGTCGGAGCCGGGGTCATCGGGCTCTCGTGCGCGGTACGGCTGCTGGAGGCCGGTCACGAGGTCAGCGTGATCGGCCGGGAGCGGACGAGCGGGACCACCTCGGCGGTGGCCGGCGGGTTCTGGTTCCCCTATCTGGCCGAGCCGCGCGACCGGGTGACCGCCTGGGCCGTCGAGACCTTCCGGGAGCTCGCCCGGCTGGCCGAGGAGGAGCCGGAGGCCGGCGTACGTATGGTGCACGGCACCCAGCACAACCCGGAGGCCGACCTGTGGTGGGCCGCGCCGCTCACCGACCTGACCGTCACCGAGGGCCGCGCCGAGTTCACCGCCCCGATCGCCGAGATGCCGGTCTACCTGCCGTGGCTCGAGCGCCGGGTCACCGAGGCGGGTGGGCGCATCACGACCGGGACCGTCGACGATCTGGCGAGTCTGGACGCCGATCTCGTGGTCAACGCGACCGGGCTCGGCTCGAGAGAGCTGGTCGGCGACACCAGCCTGTACCCGGTGCAGGGCCAGATCGTCGTCCTGGGGCCGGGCGCCACCGAGGAGTGGCTGGAGACCGAGGGCGAGGCGCCCTCCTACGTCTTCCCGCGCGGTGGCGACACCGTGGTCGGAGGTACGTCGGTGCCGCACGCCTGGGACCAGAGCCCGGACCCGCGTACGGCTGAGCGGATCCTGGCCGACGCCACCGCCGCCGTGCCGGAGATCGCGAACGCCGAGGTCAGGGCCCATCTGGTCGGCCTCCGCCCGGCACGGCCGTCGGTCCGGCTGGAACGCGAGGGGCGGGTGGTCCACTGCTACGGCCACGGCGGCGCCGGGGTGACGCTGAGCTGGGGCTGTGCTGCTGAGGTGGCGGCACTCGCGGAAGTAAGGCACACCTAACCCGGCTGTTACCCTTCGAGCGTGGGCAAGAAGAGGAAGCCTCCCAAGACGGAGTGCTGCGTGTCGAAGTCGCGCTGCAAGCGGTGCCCGATCCGCATGCTGAAGGAAGGCACCCTGCCTGAGGGGATGACGGTCAAGAAGCGCCGTCTGGTGACCCTCGACGGCAAGCCGGTCAAGAAGAAGCACCTGGCCGCTTGACGGGAAAGGCGCCGCCAAGTTGCGCCCGAGGTGGTAGGAATTGCCTTGCAGTCGATTACCTACTCGTGCAAGGACGTTACCGATGCCTCATGCCACCCGCCGCTCTGTCCTGTCCGGTGCTGCTGTCACGGGCGCCGCGGCGCTGAGCGCTGCCGGCTACACCGCCACGCCGGCCCACGGTGCGAACGGCGCGGGCAAGCCGGACGCCGTCCGGCTGACCGTGCTCGGCACGACCGACCTGCACGGCAACGTCTTCAACTGGGACTACTACAAGAACGCCGAGTTCTCGAACAGCGCCGGCAACGAGATCGGCGTCGCCAAGGTCAAGACGCTGATCGATGCCGTCCGCGAGGAGCGTCGCGGCGAGCCGATCCTCACCATCGACGCCGGTGACACCATCCAGGGCACCCCGCTGGCCTACTACTACGCCCGGATCGACCCGATCACCGAGGGCGCGATCCACCCGATGGCGCGGGCGATGAACCTGGTCGGCTACGACGCCGCCGCGCTCGGCAACCACGAGTTCAACTACGGCATCGACACGATCCGGAAGTTCGAGGAGCAGGTGAACTTCCCGATGCTCGGTGCCAACGCGGTCGACCCGTCGACGAAGCGCCCGGTCTTCCCGCCCTACGTCATCAAGGAGTTCCGTCTCAGCCGCGGCCGCCGCCTCAAGGTCGGCGTGCTCGGCCTCACCAACCCCGGCATCGCGATCTGGGACAAGGCCAACGTCGAGGGCAGGATGGAGTTCCCCGGCCTGGTCGAGCAGGCCAAGATCTTCGTCCCCGAGCTCAAGAAGGCCGGCTGCGACCTGGTCATCATCAGTGCCCACTCCGGCGCCGACACCTCCAGCTCCTACGGTGACGACCTGCCCCCGGAGAACGCCGCGACCCTGGTCGCCGAGCAGGTCCCAGACGTCGACGCGATCCTCGTCGGCCACGCCCACCGGGAGATCACCGAGCGCTTCGTCACCAACACCGAGACCGGCAAGCAGGTCCTGCTGACCGAGCCCCTCTACTGGGGCATGCGCGTCTCCGTGATGGACCTGGTCGTACGCCAGGAGAAGCGTCACGGCCGGCCCCGCTGGGTCCTGGAGTCGGCGACCTCGCAGACGCTCAACTCCAACACAGTCGACGCCGACCCCGAGGTCTCCGCTGCGGTGCAGGAGCAGCACGACGTCGTGATCGACTACGTCAACTCCGTCGTCGGCACCTCGGCGGTGGAGATGCTGGCCGCTCGGGCGGTCGTCGAGGACGTACCCATCATCGACTTCGTCAACTTCGTCCAGGCCGACGCGGTCAAGGCGGCGCTGACGGGGTCGGACGCCGAGCTGCCGGTCATCTCGATCGCGGCCCCGTTCAGCCGTGCCGCGGCCTTCCCCGCGGGCGAGGTGACCGTACGCGACGTGGCCGGTCTCTACATCTACGACAACACCCTCATGGCGGTGCGCATCACCGGCGCCCAGCTCAAGGACTACCTCGAGTTCACCGCCCGCTACTTCAAGCAGGTCAGCGGCACGGGCCCGTTCCCGATCGACGAGGTGACCAACGCGCCGACGGACACCGCGCCCAACGGCACGCCCGACTACAACTTCGACACGATCGCCGGGCTGGACGCGGCGCTGACCTACGACATCGACATCGCGGCTGCGGTGGGCTCGCGGATCACCGACCTCGCCTACGACGGCGTCGCGGTGACCGATGCGCAGGAGTTCGTGCTCGCGGTCAACAACTACCGCCAGTCCGGTGGCGGCGGCTTCCCGCACGTCACCGACGCCACCGTGGTCTACAACCAGCAGGTCGAGATCCGGCAGCTGCTCATCGACTGGGTCACCGCCCACCAGGTCATCGACCCGGCCGCCTTCGCCTCGGTCGACTGGCGCCTCGTCTCCGGCGGCGAGCCCATCACCGTCAACTCCTGAGACGCCGAGTCGGCTCGTCCTGACCGAAATTCCTGCCGAGTCGGCTCGTCATGACGAGCCGACTCGGCAGGTTTCTACGTCAAGATGAGCCGACTCGGCAGCCGAGTCAGCGGGGGTTGATCCAGTTGAGCAGCTGGCTCATCGAGATCAGCAGATCGTCCAGCCGCCGCTCCACGCTGTCCAGACGCGCGTTGACGCTGTCGATCGCGGCGTCGGTGCGCTCCATCCGGCTCTTGATCGCATGGAACTCTGCCGTGTGCATCTGCTGCATCGTCAGGAGATCGATCATGATCGCCTCGACGTCGCTCACGGACAGGCGGCCCCCAACGCCATGCCCCGAGTAGTTCATGGACATGGCGTGAATATTGTCACGCCAACCCTACTCAAAGGTAAGAAATGGTGTTTCACCTGCGTGAACTTGCCTGACCGTGCACCAACTGTTGGTCAGAAGAGTCTCTCGGTCGGATCATCGAGGCCGCGGAGGGCGTCGTAGTCGACGATCGCGCAGGTGATCCCGCGGTCCTCGGCGAGCACTCGCGCCTGCGGCTTGATCGCCTGGGCGGCGAAGATACCGCGCACCGGGGCGAGCAGCGGGTCGCGGTTGAGCAGCTCGAGATAGCGGGTCAGCTGCTCGACGCCGTCGATCTCGCCGCGCCGCTTGATCTCGACCGCGACCGACCTGCCGGCGGCGTCGCGGCACATCAGGTCGACCGGTCCGATCGCGGTGGGGTACTCGCGGCGTACGAGGATCAGGCCCTCGCCCAGCGTCGCCGGGTGATCGGCGAGGAGCTCCTGGAGGTGCTTCTCGACGCCGTCCTTCTGCAGACCGGGGTCGATGCCGAGCTCATGGGAGGACTCGTGGTGGATCTCGTCGATCAGGATGCGCAGGGTGTCGTCCGTCTTGGACGTGACCGTCCACTCGAGGCGGCCGTCGTCGGCCTTGCCCTCCGAGAGGGTGCAGGGCGGCGACATCCAGTTGAGGGGCTTGTAGGAGCCCCCGTCGGAGTGGACCAGCACCGATCCGTCGGCCTTGAGCATCAACACCCTGGTGGCCATCGGAAGGTGGGCGGTGAGCCGCCCCGCGTAGTCGACCTGGCAGGTGGCAACGACGAGTCTCACCGGGAGAACGTATCGCATGGGCTGATGTGAGCAGCGTCACGCCACCAGGGGTTACTCATGGGTAATAAATTTGGCAGTCTTCCGTCGCATGACGGTTTCGACCCAGGGATCCATCCACGACGTGCTCGTGCTGCCCTATCTCAACCACGCCATTCGGATGCTCGAGTCGGGCTACGCCACCGCTACCGACATCGACAACGCCATGTGCTTCGGCTGCGGCTACCCCCAGGGTCCGCTGGCCACGGCCGACGAGATCGGTGCCGCCGCCGTACGCGACGCGCTGCTCGCCCGCTTCGAGGAGACGGGCGACAACCTGCACAAGCCCGCCGACCTGCTCACCAAGGTCGCCGGCGAGACCGGGACGTTCGCCGCGGTGGCCGGGGACCACCTGAAGGCTCCGGAGCTGCGCCACACGATCGAGAAGATCGGCGTGGTCGGCACCGGCACCATGGCCTCGGGCATCGTCCAGGTCTTCGCCCAGGCCGGGTACGACGTCGTCTTCGTCGGCCGCTCCCAGGAGAAGCTCGACGGGGTCGTCGCCGGCATCACCAAGTCGCTCGACAAGGCCATCGCGAAGGGCCGCTCGGACGAGGAGACCAAGGTCGCGGTGCTCGGCCGCCTCACCGGTACCACCTCGCGCGAGGATCTCGGCGCGGCCGACCTGATCGTCGAGGGCATCGCCGAGGATCTCGAGATCAAGACCCAGCTCTTCAAGGACCTCGACCGGATCGCCAAGCCGGGCGCGATCCTGGCCACGACCACCAGCTCGATGCCGATCACCGAGCTCGCCAAGGTCACCGCGCGCCCCGGCGACGTCATCGGGATGCACTTCTTCAACCCCGCGCCGGTCATGAAGCTCGTCGAGGTGGTCACCACCGACCTCACCTCGCCCGAGGTCGACGAGACCGTGCGCGCGCTGTCCACCGCGGTCAAGAAGGTCCCGGTCTCCTGCGGCGACCGTTCCGGCTTCATCGTCAACGCGCTGCTGTTCCCCTACCTCAACGACGCCGTGAAGCTCCACGAGTCCGGCGTCGAGATGGCCGAGATCGACGCCGCGATCAAGGAGACCGCCGGTTTCCCGATGGGCCCGTTCGAGCTCCTCGACGTCGTCGGCAACGACGTCTCCCTGGCCATCCAGTCCGAGCTCCGCAACGAGTTCGGCGAGCCCGGCTTCGAGCCCGCCGCGCTCCTGGTCGAGAAGGTCCAGGAGGGCAAGCTCGGCCGCAAGACCGGCGAGGGCTTCCACACCTACTGATCAGCCGACTCCGCACCTGTGGCGGCCGAGTCTGCAGATATGGGCGACGAATCGACATTTTCGTCGACCACAACTGCAGATTCGGCCGCCATTTCTCACCATTCGGCCGCCATAGGTCACTTCTCGGCTCGGGGTTTGGGGTAGCCGCGGCGTACGGCTCGGTCCAGGATCCCCAGGGTGGCCCGGATCGACTTCTGGTCGATGACCGGGAAGATCGACTTCCACTCGGGGAGTGCGGTGGACCAGTCGCAGTACGAGGTGACGCGGGTGTCGCCGGAGTCGAGCCGCTCGAGCTGGTAGCCGAAGCGGTGACCGATCGCCGGCTTGATGGTGCCGTCGATGGTCCACTCGATCGCCCGGTCGGGTTCGAACCCGGTGATGATCACGGTGACGTCGTACTTGCCCAGGGGGTAGTCGCCGAGGGCCTCGCGGTCCATGTGGACGACGAAGCGGTCGCCGACCGCCCCCACCGGCGATCCCTCCGCGGACTGGAGCATGCCAGCGGCGTCGATGGCGACGTGTCCGTCGGGGTCGATGAGAACGGCGAAGATGTCGGCGGGGGAGGCGGGGATGATCCGCTCGGCGTCGATGCGCTCGGCCTCGATGCGTTCGGCGGTCTGGGTCTGGTCGGTCACAGCGCCCGAATCTAGCGGCATCCCCGGCGTGCCGAACCTCACCCCATGGCAGGATGCTCGGCATGAGTGAGCGCACGATCGAGACAGTCGGAGTCGTCGGCCTGGGCACCATGGGTGCGGGGATCGCGGAGGTGTTCGCCCGCAACGGATTCACCGTGGTCGGGATCGAGCGGGACGAGGAGGGCCTCGAGCGCGGCAAGGCCCACCTGGCGCACTCGACCGGTCGCGCGGTCAAGCGCGGCAAGCTCAGCGAGGAGGAGCAGGAGGCGCTGCTCGGCCGGATCTCCTTCGCCACCGACGCGACCGCGCTCAAGGACGTCGACATGGTCGTCGAGGCCGTCGTGGAGTCGCTGGAGCTGAAGAAGTCGATCCTCGCCACCCTCGACGAGATCGTGGCCCCCGAGACCATCTTGGCGACCAACACCTCGTCGCTGTCGGTGACCGAGATCTCGACCGCGTCCAAGCACCCCGGGCGGGTCGTCGGCGTGCACTTCTTCAACCCTGCCCCGGTGCAGAAGTTCGTCGAGATCGTACGCACCGTGGTGACCGAGCCGGACGTGCTCGAGGAGGCGCGCCAGGTCGTCGGCAAGCTGGGCAAGTCGCCGGTGGTCTGCGGTGACCGGGCCGGGTTCATCGCCAACGCCCTGCTCTTCGGCTACCTGAACCACGCGGTCTCGATGTTCGAGGGCCACTACGCCACTCGCGAGGACATCGACACCGCGATGCGGCTCGGCTGCGGCTACCCGATGGGCCCGCTGGCGCTGCTGGACCTGATCGGGCTCGACACCTCCTACGAGATCCTCGACACGATGTACCGCCAGGGTCGCGACCGGCTGCACGCCCCCGCGCCGATCCTCAAGCAGATGGTCACTGCCGGGATGCTCGGGCGGAAGTCGGGCCGCGGCTTCTACACCTACGAGGCCGCCGACTCGCCGATCGTGGTCCCGGACGCGCTGACCCCGAGCGCCGACGCCACCCACGCGCTGCGTCGTCCGATCGCCAAGGTGGGCGTGGTCGGCACCGGGACGATGGCGTCGGGGATCGTCGAGGTCTTCGCCAAGGGCGGCTACGACGTGATGTACGTCGGGCGCGGTCAGGACAAGGTCGACGGTGTCGCCGCGCGGATCACCAAGAGCCTGGACAAGGCGATCGGCCGGGGCAAGCTGGAGGAGTCGGCGAAGCCGGAGATCCTCGGCCGGCTCACCGGCACCACCTCGCTCGACGACCTGGCCGACGTCGACATCGTCGTGGAGGCGATCGCCGAGGACCTGGCCATCAAGACCACGCTCTTCGAGAACCTCGACGACATCTGCAAGCCGGGCGCGATCCTGGCGACCACCACCTCGAGCCTGCCGGTCATCGAGCTGGCGAAGGTGACCAAGCGGCCGTCCGACGTCGTCGGGATGCACTTCTTCAACCCGGCACCGGTGATGAAGCTGGTCGAGGTCGTCTCCACCGTGACCACGGACGAGGAGGTCGCCGAGACCGTCCGCGCCCTCTGCACGGAGGTCGGGAAGTCGCCGGTCTCGTGCGGTGACCGGGCCGGGTTCATCGTCAACGCGCTGCTCTTCCCCTACCTCAACGACGCGGTCAAGATGCTCGAGGGGCACTACGCGACCGCCGACGACATCGACACCGCCATGAAGCTCGGCTGTGCGCTGCCGATGGGGCCGTTCGAGCTGCTCGACGTGGTCGGCAACGACGTCTCGCTGGCCATCGAGCGCGAGCTCTACCTGGAGTTCCGTGAGCCGGGCTTCGCGCCCGCGCCGCTGCTGGAGCACCTGGTCACCGCTGGCTACCTCGGCCGCAAGACCGGCAAGGGCTTCCGCGACTACAGCTGAAGCGCTGGGCACGGCTGAGCGCGTGCCTTGACGAAGTCCCAGGTCCCACCACTGTGCCAGTACATTGGAGGACGTGGGACTTCTGATCGCACTTCTCATCGTCGTCGCGGTGATCGGGACCGTGGTAGTGACCAGCAAGCGTTCGCAGGCGCGAGCGCTGGAAAAGCAGCGCGCTGACCTCGAACCGGTCAAGCAGCTCGCCTTCGAGGACGTGACCGCGTTCGGCGAAGAGCTGCAGAAGCTCGACCTGGACATGGCCGGCAAGGAGCTCGACGAGGGCGCCAACGCCGACTACCAGCGCGCCCTGGACGAGTACGAGACGGCCAAGCGCACCGTCGACAAGATGACCGAGCCCGACGACGTCAAGAAGATCACGACGATCGTCGAGGACGGCCGCTATGCGGTCGCCTGCGTCAAGGCGCGGGTGGCCGGCGAGCCGCTGCCGAAGCGTCGCCCGCCGTGCTTCTTCGACCCCCGCCACGGGCTCTCGGTCGAGGACGTCGCTTGGGCGCCGCCGGGCGGCACCACTCGTGACGTGCCCGCCTGTGCGCTCGACGCCGAGCGCGTCAAGGTCGGCGCGGAGCCCGACACCCGCAAGGTGATGGTGGGCAACGAGCGCGTTCCCTACTGGCAGGGTGGCCCGGCCTACCGGCCCTACGCCGCCGGCTACTTCGGCGCCTTCTCGCCGATGGACTGGATGTTCGCCGGGCTGATGTTCAGCGCCTTCGGCGGCTTCGACGCCTTCGGTGAGATCGGCGAGGGCATGGGCGATGCGATCGGCGGCATCGGCGAGGGCATGGGTGACATGTTCGGCGGGATCGGGGACGGCATCGGCGACATGTTCGACGGCTTCGATTTCTAGCGGCGTACGCTTCCCCGGTGCCACCACTTCACACGCTCGAGCTCGGCGAGGCCGGAAGTCGCGTCGTCTTCCTGCACGGACTCTTCGGACAGGGACGCAACTGGAACACGCTCGGCAAGCAGCTGGCCGACAGGCATCGGGTCACGCTCGTCGACCTGCCTCACCACGGCCGCTCGCCGCAGCCTGACACCTTCGACTACCTCGAGGTGACCGCGGCCGTCGCCGAGCTGCTCTCCGCCGACGACCCCGCGACCGTGGTCGGCCACTCCATGGGCGGCAAGGTGGCGATGCTGCTCGCGATCACCCGCCCGGAGCTGGTCGCGAAGCTCGTCGTGGCCGACATGTCCCCGGTCGTCTACGAGCGCGTCGGTGGGTTCAAGACGTACGTCGACGCCATGCAGAGTCTTGACCTGGACCGCATCACCCGCCGCGAGGAGGCCGACGCCGGGATGCAGGAGGCCGTCCCCGACGCCACGGTCCGCGGCTTCCTGCTGCAGAACCTGCGCCGCGACGGCGACGGCTGGCGCTGGGCGATGAACCTGGACGTCCTCGGCCGTGACCTCGACCGCATCGGCGACTGGCCGACGGAGGAGCTGAAGGCGTACGAGCCGTACGACGGGCCGGTTCTGTGGCTCGCCGGAGAGCTGTCGAACTACGTCACCGACGAGTACGCGCCGGCGATGAAGGAGTGGTTCCCGCGCTACCGCAAGGTGACGATCAAGGGTGCCGGTCACTGGGTCCACTCCGAGAAGCCGCAGACCTTCCTGGCGGCTCTTCGTCAGTTCCTGGGCGACTGAGACGTCAAAAGGGACCGAGCAGCGGCCGGCCCGCGTCTACGCTGTGCGGCATGGAGCGTGACAGACCCGTCATCGTGTTGGTCGGCGGCGAGCACGCCGACATCATCGAGCAGGAGTTCCGGGCCCGGTACGACCGTGACTACCGGATCGAGCCGGTGGTGGGCTTCGCCGCGGGACTCGACAGGACGCGCGAGCTCGTGGCCGAGGGTGCGCAGATCGCGATGGTCGCCGCCGAGCACGTGCTCGACGACGGCACCTCGATCCAGTTCCTGCACCGCGTGCCGGCCATCGTGGCGACGGCGCGGCGTGTCGCGCTGGTCTCGTGGGACGACTTCTCCGATGCTCTCGACGACCTGCGCGCCGCGGCGCTCCAGCGTGAGATGGACACCTTCGTGCTCATCCCACGCGGCCCGCGGGACGAGGAGTTCCACACCGCGCTGATCGAGCTGCTCTCTGAATGGGGCTGGTCGGTGGGCAGGCCCCTGGTGACCGTGACCGACGTCGTGGCCGAGCCCGGCGACCGAGCCGCGGCGGCGGTCCGGGACCTGCTCGACCGCATGGGCTTCCCGCATCGCGCGCTCGAGCCGAGCGACGACGAGGCGCAGGAGCTCATCGAGGCCGCCGGCCCAGGGGCACGGCTGCCGCTGGTCCGTACGTTCTCGGGTCGCGTGGTCTCCGGGGCGACGGCAGCGACGGCCGCCGAGGCCATCTACGGCGGGTTCGACGAGATTCCCGAGGGTGTGATCGCCGACGTCGCCATCGTGGGCGGCGGGCCGGCGGGCCTCGCGACAGCCGTCTACGCGGCGTCGGAGGGGTTGGCGACGGTCCTCGTGGAGCGCGACGCGATCGGTGGCCAGGCGGGCTCGAGCTCCATGATCCGCAACTACCTCGGCTTCCCGCGCGGCATCTCGGGGATGCGCCTCGCCCAGCGATCCCGTATCCAGGCCGGACGGTTCGGTGCGCGTTTCTTCACGGGGCGACCGGTGACCCGGATCGAGCCCGGTCCGGACGACGAGCCCGAGCACCAGCACGTGCACGTGCGCGGCGCGCAGTTCTGCGCCCGTACGGTCGTGCTCGCGATGGGTGTCACCTACCGGCGTCTCGGGGTGGCTGGTGTGGACGACCTGGTGGGCGCGGGCGTCTACTACGGGGCCGCGACGTCGATGGCGCGCGAGATGCAGGGCCGTGAGGTCTTCGTGATCGGCGGGGGCAACTCGGCCGGGCAGGCGGCCATCCACCTCGCCAAGTTCGCCACCGCGGTGACGATCCTGGTCCGGCGTCACGAGCTCGCCGAGACCATGTCGGCCTATCTGGTCCGAGAGATCGAGGCGACCTCGAACATCCAGGTCCGGACCCGCACCGTCGTCGCCGACGGCGGGGGCGACGGCCAGCTGGGGTGGCTGAGCCTGGAGGACCTCGACACCGGTGAGCAGACCACGACGTCGGCCGACGGTCTCTTCTGCCTGCTCGGAGCGGAACCCGACTGCTCGTGGCTGGCGGAGGCGGTGGCGCTCGACGAGCACGGGTTCGTCCTGACCGGCCGCGACGTACCGCGCGACGCGTGGGTCGACGGGAACCCGCCCGCCAGCCTGGAGACGACGGTGCCGGGCGTGTTCGCCGTCGGCGACGCGCGCGCCGGATCCATGAAACGAGTCGCCTCCGCGAGCGGTGAGGGTGCCTCCGTGCTTCCGCTGGTGCACGCCCACCTGGCACGCTTGCGCGCCCGGGAGTTCGGCGCCTGAGCCCCTGGGAGCTCGCACCTCAGGGCTCGATGAGGCCCGCCCTGATGGCGTAGCGGGTCACCTGGGTGCGATCGCGCAGGCCCAGCTTGGCGAGGATGTTCTCGCGGTGCCGCTCGACGGTCTTGTAGGAGATCGTCAGCTCGCGGGCGATCTCGCGGGTCGAGTGGCCCTCGGCGATGAGCTTGAGCACCTCGTCCTCGCGCTCGGTCAGCACGGTGCGCGGCAGGCTCTCCCCACGGTTGAGACGGTCGAGGTAGTCACGAACCAGCGCACTCATCGCGCCGGGGTAGACGAAGGCCTGGCCGCTCATCGCGGTGCGGCACGCCTTGACCAGGTCCTCGTCGGCGACCGACTTGAGGACGTACCCGCTGGCGCCGACCTTGAGCGCCTCGAAGAAGTACTGCTCGTTGTCGTGCATCGAGAGCATCAGCATCTTCGGAGGCGTACGCATCCGGGCGATCGTGCGCGCGGCCTGGAGCCCGGTCATCCGGGGCATGGCGACGTCGAGGATCACCAGGTCGACCTCGACGTCGCGCAGCGCCGCGACGGCCTCGGCTCCGTCGGCGGCCTCGGCGACGACCTCGAGGTCCGGTTCGGCGTCGAGGATGAGGCGGACCCCTCGGCGTACCAGGGTGTGGTCGTCGGCCAGCAGGATCCGGATCTTCGCAGGTGTGGGTGTCACAGCGGCACCTCCAGGCGGACGGTGGTGCCGCGGCCGGGCGTGCTGCTCACGCTCAGGTCGGCACCGACGAGCAGGGCCCGCTCCCGCATGCCGCTGATCCCTGCACCGGCCACGAGGGCGGCGCTGCCGCGGCCGTCGTCGGAGACGGTGAGGACGGCCATGTCGCCGACCTTGCAGAGGGAGAGTTCGGCGGTGGCGGCGTGGGCGTGGCGGACGACGTTGGTGAGCGCTTCCTGGGCGACGCGGTAGATCACCAGCTCGCGGTCCTGCGGCAGGTCGGGAAGCCCGCGGCCGATGGTGCGGCGTACGGTCGTACGGCCCAGGGCGCCCACGTCGGTGGCCAGCGAGGCCAGGGCGGCGTGGAGGCCGAGGTCCTCGAGGACGCCCGGCCGCAGCTGGCGGGCCACGCGGCGTACGTCGTCGATCCCGGTGCGTGCGGACTCACGGACGGCG
Organism: Nocardioides sp. NPDC047086; assembly: GCF_040643685.1. Classification (NCBI taxonomy): domain Bacteria; kingdom Bacillati; phylum Actinomycetota; class Actinomycetes; order Propionibacteriales; family Nocardioidaceae; genus Nocardioides; species Nocardioides sp. NPDC047086. Next base: position 19,813 of record NZ_JBEYUV010000025.1, on the reverse strand, counting down.
GCGAGCTCCGGGCGCACCGCTTCCGGCACCTCTCGCTCCAGCCCCTTGAGTCCCAGGAGTACGACGGTGAGCGACTGTCCCACCTCGTCGTGGAGCTCTTGGGCGATCCGGTGTCGTTCAGCCTCCTGCGCGGCGAGCGCCTTGGCGTTGCTGGTGCTCCGCTCGGTCTCCAGCCGATCGAGCATCGCGTTGTAGCTGGCCACCAGACGCGCGCCGGCGCCCTTGCCGTGGGTCGACAGTCGCTGGTCGGGGGAGAGGTGGTCGACCGAGTCCATGGTGCGGATCACCCGGTCGATCGGCGCCAGGCTGCGCAGCAGCAGGAGCGCGTTGAGGGTCGCCATCGCCACCAGCCCGACCACCAGCACCACCGCCTCCGAGGCCAGGACGCGCTCCGAGACCCGGGCCGGGGACAGTGCCAGGACCAGGGTGCCGACGCAGAACACCGCCCAGTTGGTCAGGCAGACCCGCCAGTAGAGGGGTAGATGGCTCATGCCGCCGCCACCCCCGTAGCGTAAGCGCGATCGTACGGAGGTGGCGGCCTGAGGCCGATGGTCGCTCGCTGGCGCTCGCTCATGACCCAACCCTGACATGTCCCCTGTCCAGGACTTATGGGTGGCAGCACCCATTCGGATCGAGTGTCCGGTCACGGAGAGTCGATGGCATGGAGCTCAACGCATGATCGTGTACGCAGCGGTGGCTGTTTTCATCGTCACCTACGGCCTCATCGCCACCGAGCGCGTCCACCGCGTCGCCGCCGCCCTGGGTGGCGTCGCCGCGATGGTCGTGCTCGGCATCATCAGCGCCGAATCGGCCTTCTTCAGCCATGAGACCGGGGTCGACTGGGACGTCATCTTCCTGCTCTTCGGGATGATGGTGATCGTCGGTGTCCTCAAACAGACGGGCCTGTTCGAGTTCCTCGCGCTGTGGGCGGTCAAGCAGTCCGGCGGCCGCCCGGCACGGCTGGCGACGCTGCTGATCCTGGTCACCGCGGCGCTCTCGCCGATCCTCGACAACGTGACCACCGTGCTGCTCGTCACGCCGGTGACTCTGTCGGTCTGCGAGCGCCTGGGCCTGCGCCCGATGCCCTACCTGATCTCGCTGATCCTGGCCGCCAACGTCGGTGGCACCTCGACCCTGATCGCCGACCCGCCCAACATCATCGTGGCCAGCCGGGCCAACCTGACCTTCGACGACTTCCTGATCCACTCCCTGCCGCTGTGCCTGATCCTGCTGGTCGTCCTGATCGGTCTGGTCCGGGTGCTCTTCCGGCGCGACTTCCGTGGCCGGGTCGATCTGGACGGCCTGATCGAGCCGCCCGCCTCGGCGATCCGGGACCGTGGGCTGCTCTACCGCTGCCTGGCGGTCCTGGCCCTGGTGATGCTCGCCTTCGGCCTGCACACCGAGCTGCACCTGGACCCCTCCATGGTCGCGATGCTCGGCGCCGGCGCGATGGTGGTCGTCTCCCAGACACGTACGGAGGCGTTCCTGGAGGAGGTCGAGTGGTCGACGCTGGCCTTCTTCATGGCGCTGTTCGTGCTCGTCGGCGGCCTGGTCGAGGTCGGGGTGATCGGGTCGCTCGGGACGTACGCCGCTGACCTGATGGGCGACAACGAGCTCGCCGGGGTGACCGGGCTGATGATCGGCTCGGCCGTCGTCGGCGGGTTCGTCGACAACATCCCCTACACCGCGGCGATGGTGCCGATCGTGGAGGAGATGGTCGCCTCGACGCCGTCCTCGGGCGCCGACAGCCCGCTGTGGTGGGCCCTCGTCTTCGGCGCCGACCTCGGTGGCAACACGACCGCCGTCGCCGCCGGTGCGAACGTGGTGGTGCTCGGCCTCGCCGCCAAGGCCGGCCACCCGATCAGCTTCTGGAAGTTCACCAAGTACGGCATCGTGGTGACGATCGTGACGCTGGCCGTCGCCTGGGTCTACGTCGCCCTGCGCTACTTCGTGCTGGCCTGACCCGCCTGACGCTCCCGATACGCGGCCACGGCGTTGCGGTTGGTGCAGGTCGGCGAGCAGTAGCGCTTGGAACGGTTGCGGGAGAGATCGACGACGACGCCGGCACAGCCGTCGTCGGCGCAGATCGAGAGCCGGGACAGCTCGCCGGCCCGGATCACGTCGACCATGGCCATCGCGGTCTCGACGGCGATCCTGGTGGCCAGCGGGGCGTCGGGCTCGGTGGCGTGGATGTGCCAGTCATAGGTCGTGTGGCGGACCAGCTGAGGTGTCGCGCGGTGCTCGGCGAGCATCTCGTTGGTCAGCCGCACGGCCTCGTCGCGCTCGGCGGTGAGTAGGTCGCGCAGCCGGACGCGAAGGGCGCGGACCTCGTCGAGCTCGGCGCGGTCGCGGTCGTGCCGCCCCGTGTAGTCGTACGTCACGAAGAACTCGTCGAGGGCTGCCACGGTCGCCAGCTCGTCGACCGAGCCGGGGGAGAGGGCAAGGGTGTTCGCCAGCGCCGCGGCTGCCTGGAGGCCGACGTCGGTGTCATGGGTGAAAACCATGTTGACACATTACCGCGTCGCTGGGATCGTCATGTGCTATGACGACTTTGACCAATGACGAGGCGGTGCCGCAGAGCACGACGAAGACGCCGCTGGTGGCGGCCGGACTGCTCATGGCGGTCGTCTCGGCGGTCACGTTCAGTCTTTCCGGGCCGCTGGGACGCGGCCTCTTCGACACCGGCTGGTCGACCGGAGGGGTGCTGGTCTTCCGCGTCGGCATCGGCGCGGTCGTGCTGGCCCCCTTCGCGGTGCGCGCGCTGGCCGGGCGGTGGCGGAACATCGCCGGGAGCTGGCGGGTCGTGGTGGCGTACGCACTGCTGGCGATCGTGGTGCCGCAGTTCGCCTTCTTCTCGGCGGTCCAGTGGATGGCGGTCGGCCCGGCGCTGCTGCTGGAGTACATGGGGGTCGTGCTCGTCGTCGCCTGGATGTGGCTGCGGCACGGCGAGCGGCCCTCGCGGCTGACGATGGTGGGGGCGCTGGTCGCGATCGCCGGGCTCGTCCTGGTCCTCGACCTGGTCAGCGGTGCGAACGTGCACCCGCTCGGTGTCCTGTGGGGCTCCGCGGCCGCCGTCGGACTGGCCGGCTACTACGTGCTCAACGCCCACTCCAGCACCACGCTGCCGCCGCTCGCGCTGGCCTGGCTCGGCCTGACCGGGGCCACGATCCTGCTCGCGCTGCTCTGCCTGATCGGGGCGATCCCGTTCGCGATGGAGACCTCGCCGGTGGTCCTGGCGGGCGTGCAGCTGGCCTGGTGGATGCCGCTGGTGGGTCTGGGTGTGCTGACCTGCTCGGTCGCGTACGCCACCGGCATCGCCGCCACCCGCACCCTCGGCTCGCGGCTCTCCTCCTTCGTCGGCCTCCTCGAGGTCGTCTCCGCCGTCATCGTCGCCTGGCTCCTGCTCGGCGAGGCGCCCGGCCTCATCCAGCTCATCGGCGGGCTGGTCGTGCTGGCCGGCATCATCGCGGTCCAGCAGGGCGAGCAGTCCACGACCGCCTCCTGAGCGCACGAAGCGCCGCACGCATCAGCTGCGTGCGGCGCTTCGAGGGGTCCTGCTAGCGCTCGTCCTGGGCCCGGATGTAGACCTCCCGGACCAGCATCAGGACGGCCGCCGCGGTCGGGATCGCCAGCAGCGCGCCGACGACACCGAGGAGCGAGGCGCCGACGAGGGCCGCGATCACGGTGACCACGCCGGGGATGTCGACCGAGCGGGACATGACCCGCGGGTAGACGACGTAGTTCTCGAACTGCTGGTAGGCGATGTAGAAGATGACCGCGATGAGCCCCGTCTTCAGGTCGGTCGTCGCGAAGGTGATCGCACAGACGATGACCGCACCGATGGTGGCCCCGATCATCGGGATCACGTCGGTGATCATCACGACGAACGCCAGGGCCACGGCGTACTCGCCCATCCCGATGACGAAGAGCAGCACCAGGGTGGACAGGCCGGCGCACAGCGCGACGATGAACGCCCCGGAGACATAGCCCCCGATGCCGTCGAAGACCCGGTCACCGAGCTTGCTGACCCGCTCGCGGCGCGAGGCCGGAGCGAGGCGGTAGATGGCGTTCTTCGTCTGGTCGTAGGCTGCGATGAAGTAGAGCGTCAGGACGACGACGATGAAGCCCGTGACGAGCACGTTGATCACCGCCAGGCCCACGCCGAGCGCTCCGCCGAAGGCACTGCTGACGAAGTCGCCGCTGGCGACGTAGTCCTGCACCTTGTCGAGGATCTGATATTCCTCGTTGAGCTGCTGAACGCGCTGGTTGCGCTGGAGTTCCTCGATCCAGTCCGGGACGTTGGCCGAGATCTTGGCGACCTGGTCGCTGATCACCGGCACCAGCGCCACGAAGAAGAGGGCGAGGGCGCCCAGCACGCCGAGGATGACGGACAGGACCGCCCACGGCCGCGGGAAGCCCCGTCTCTGCAGGAACACCACCATCGGGTTGATCCCAGCGGCGATGAAGAGCGAGACCACCACCTGGAGGATCACGCTCCCCATCGTGGTGAGGAGGTTGCCTGCCGCGTACGCCGTCAGCAGGCCGAGACCCAGGAGCAGCCCGAACAGGTAGGGAGACCTACGGTCGAACGGCGGTCCGGGCTTACCGAACCGCTTGTCCCGCTCGCTCTCCTGTTCCTCCGGCTCGGTGACGTCGATCGCGGATTCGCTGTCGGCCGTCGCTTCGTCGGTGGAGTCGGTCTGGGCAGACGTCGTCTCCGGACCGTCCGCAGGACGGTCGGCAGCGGCCCCGCTCACCGGCTCTCGGTCGCAGTCTCGGGATCGCGGATGGCGGTCTTCTCGGAGGGCTCGTCGTAGTCGTCGTAGTCGTCCGAGAGGTCGTCGTCGGAGTCGACCAGGGTGACGCTCTCGTCGACCACGAGCTCACCGTCGACGATGTCCTCGTCCTCGGTGATCGGCTTCGGCGCCTCGAGCTCGGCCGGGTCCTCGGTCTTGCCGAACCCGGAGACCAGGTCGGTGAGCGAGGAGAGCTGAGCGGCGATCGCGTCGCGGCGCTTGGTGAGACGGTCGACCTCGGCCTTGATGATCGCGTGGCCCTTCTCGGCCTCGACGGTCGCGGTGGACGCGAGGTGGTCGGCCTCGGCACGAGCCTTGGACAGGATCGCCTCGGCGTCGCGGCGGGCGCGAGCGACGATGCCCTCGGACTCCTTGGCCAGCTCGGCGCGCTGGTCGGCGACGTGCTGGGCGGCGATCCGGGCCCGCTCCTCGGCGTCCGCGGCGCGGGTCTCGCCCTCGGTCACGATCCGAGCGGTCTCGGCCATCGCCTGGTCGTGGTGGTCGGCTGCCTCGCGGGCGAGACGCTCCCGCTCGACGGCGAGCATCCGGCGGGCCTCCTGGACCTCACGGTCCGCGCCGGCGCGTGCCTTCTCGACCTCACGCTGGGTCGAGGTGCGCAGCTGGGTGACCTCCTGCTGCACGGCGAGCCGGATCTGGTCGGCCTCGCGCTTGGCGGCGGCGAGCAGCTCGTCGCTCTCGGCCTGGACCATCTTGCGGGCCTGCTGGACCTCCGAGGTCACCTTCTCGCGGTGATCGTCGATCTCCTTGTAGTGCGTCGTACGCAGCGCCTCGATGTCACGCTGGGCGGACGCCTTGGTCGCGGCAGCCTCGCGCTGAGCGGCCTCGCGGATGACCGCGGCCTCCTTCTCAGCAGACTCCTTGACCGCGGCGGCCTCCTCCTCGGCCAGCCGGAGCATCGCGCTCGCGCGACCACCCAGGGAGGCGTAGGACGGGGCTTCGTTGCCCTGGGTGGCAGCGGCCTTGAGGTCGGCGACCTTGCGCTCGAGCTCGGCGATGCGTCGCTGGGCGTTGCGCAGCGCCGACTGACCCTGGCCGTTGGCCTGGAGCAGCTGCTGCACCCGCGCGTTCACCGTGCCGGGGTCGTATCCGCCACGCCGCACGACCGGGAAGGCTGGGAGTGAGCCTGGAGCCGGTGGGGTCGAGCTGTGGCCGGAGCTGGGCGATCCGGAAGCGCCAGGAACCCGAGGGAGAACCTGTGTCTCCGTCGAGTCCTGGTCGGGCTTCTTCCGAGGCTCTGAAGCCTCGTTGAAGATGGATAGTCCCTCATTCGTCATTTGTGGCGGATTCCTCACACTTTAGGGGGGTTTGTGTCTTGCCCTCTGCTCCCAAAGGGCAAGACTACGGCCGGTCACCCGTCGCGCAAGGGGAGACCGGCCGTGAATCCAGTCTCAAATGGGCTATTTACCCCGGACTCGACGTCTCAGATTCCGCGGAACAGGTTGATCTTGTCGATGTGCGCCGCACGCTTCTCCTCGTCGAGGACGCCGAGGCCCTCCTCGGGAGCCAGGCAGAGCACGCCGACCTTGCCCTGGTGCTTGTTGTGGTGCACGTCGAGCGAGGCCTGGCCGACCTCCTCCAGGGTGTAGGTCCGCGACAGGGTCGGGTGGATCTTGCCCTGGGCGATGAGGCGGTTGGCCTCCCACGACTCGCGGTAGTTCGCGAAGTGGCTCGAGATGATCCTCTTGAGGTTCATCCACAGGTAGCGGTTGTCGTACTCGTGCATGTAGCCCGAGGTCGAGGCGCAGGTGGTGATGGTGCCGCCCTTGCGGGTCACGAACACCGAGGCGCCGAAGGTCTCGCGGCCCGGGTGCTCGAAGACGATGTCGATGTCCTCGCCGCCGGTGAGCTCGCGGATGGCCTTGCCCAGCCGCTTCCACTCCTTCGGGTTCTGCTGGGTGCCGTCCTCGTTCCAGAACTTGAAGTCCATCTCGGAGCGGTTGATCACCATCTCGGCGCCCATGTTGCGCACGATCTTGGCCTTCTCCTCGTTGGAGACCACGCAGACCGGGTTGGCGCCGCCGTTGAGGGCGTACTGCGTCGCGAAGCCGCCGAGGCCACCGGACGCACCCCAGATCAGGACGTTGTCGCCCTGCTTCATGTTGCCGCCGTTGGCGGAGACGAGCTGGCGGTAGGCGGTGCAGTTGACCAGGCCGGGGGAGGCGGCCTCCTCCCAGGTCAGGTGCTCGGGCTTCGGCATCAGCTGGTTGGCCTTGACCATCGCCACGTCGGCGAGGCCGCCGAAGTTGGTCTCGAAGCCCCAGATGCGCTGGGAGGGGTCCATCATCGTGTCGTTGTGGCCGTCAGGGGCCTCGAGCTCGACCGAGAGGCAGTGGGCCACCACGCGGTCGCCCGGCTTCCACTTGGTCACGCCGGCGCCCACGGCCAGCACGACGCCGGACAGGTCGGAGCCGACGATGTGGTAGTCGAGGTTGTGGCGGGCGCCGAGCTCGGACTCCTTGCCGTAGCGCTCCAGGAACCCGAAGGTGGAGACCGGCTCGAAGATCGAGGTCCACACGGTGTTGTAGTTGATCGCCGAGGCCATCACCGCGACGAACGCCTCGCCCGGCCCGAGCTCGGGGAGGGCGACGTCCTCGACGTGGAGGGACTTGCGGGGGTCCTTCTCCTTGGTCGCGACGCCCTCGAACATGTCGACCTCGTCCTTGTGGACGGTGGCGGCACGGTAGTGGTCGGGGATCTCGAGGTTCGCGAACTCCTCGCCCGGTGTATCACCGGCGAGGATCGCGTCGAGGATGTTCTGCATGGTCGGCTCCTGCGTCGTCGTAGGGGTCGCGGTTGACTCTAGTTCGCTGGACATTACTGGTGAGTAACCGTTATTGCCAGCCTGATGTGACACATGACTCTTGGATCGTTCACGTGCCGTGGTGGGCTCGGTGGGACGAGCTCAGTGGGCGGGGTTCGCGGCCGGCTCGACGAGCTCGACCAGGACGCCGCCGGCGTCCTTGGGGTGGATGAAGTTGATCCGGGAGTCGGCGGTGCCGCGTCGCGGTGCGTCGTAGAGAAGACGTACGCCACGGTCGCGGAGGATCGCGGAGACCTGCTCCACGTCGGTGACCCGGTAGGCGAGCTGCTGCATGCCCGGGCCGTTGCGGTCGAGGAACTTGGCGATGGTGCTGTTCTCGTTGAGCGGCGCGAGCAGCTGGAGCTTGTTGTCGGAGTCGCCGATGGCGATCATCGCCTCCTCGACGCCCTGCTCCTCGTTGGTCTCGCGGTGGGCGAGCTTCATGCCGAAGGTCTTCTCGTAGAAGTCGATCGCCGCGTCCAGGTCGGCGACGGCGAGACCGACGTGATCGATCTGGGTGAACAGGTGCGGCGGGATCCCGGCAGTGTTCGCAGTGGATGTCATGGGCCTACTCTGCTTGAGGTCGGGGGCAACGGGCACAATGTGTGATGACAGCCACATCAGGCTGTGCTCAACACTCTTCCCACTGAGGTTACTAATTAGTAACCTCAAGGCAGATCAGCACCACCCAACATTCTTGGAGGACCCATGTCCAACGTCATCGTCGCCGGGGCGCGTACGCCGATCGGCCGCCTGCTCGGCGGGCTGAAGAGCCTGTCCGCGGCCGATCTGGGCGGCATCGCCATCAAGGGCGCCCTGGAGAAGGCGGGCGTCACGCCGGAGCAGGTCGACTACCTGATCATGGGCCAGGTCATCCAGGCCGGGGCCGGCCAGAACCCGGCGCGCGCGGCCGGCATCGCCGGCGGGCTGCCGATGAACGTGCCCTCGATCACCATCAACAAGGTGTGCCTCTCCGGCCTGAACACCATCGCGATGGCCGACCAGCTGATCCGTGCCGGCGAGGCCGAGGTCATCGTCGCGGGCGGCATGGAGTCGATGACCAACGCGCCGCACCTGCTGCCGAAGTCGCGTGAGGGCTTCAAGTACGGCGACACCACGCTGGTGGACTCGATGGCCTACGACGCGCTCTACGACCAGGCCACCCAGCAGGCGATGGGCGGCCTGACCGAGCAGATCAACGCCGAGGGCGTGAAGCTGACCCGCGAGGAGCAGGACGCCTTCGCCGCCACGTCGCACCAGCGCGCCGCCGCGGCCCAGAAGAACGGCGTCTTCGACGACGAGATCGTCCCGGTGTCGATCCCGCAGCGCAAGGGCGACCCGGTCGTGGTCAGCGCCGACGAGGGCGTGCGTGGCGACACCACCGCCGAGTCGCTCGGCAAGCTGCGCCCGGCGTTCTCCAAGGACGGCACCATCACCGCCGGCTCCGCCTCGCAGATCTCCGACGGTGCTGCCGCCGTCGTGGTCATGTCGAAGGAGAAGGCCGAGTCGCTGGGTCTGGAGTGGCTGGCCGAGATCGGTGCCCACGGCATGGTCGCCGGCCCCGACTCCTCGCTGCAGCTGCAGCCGGCCAACGCCACGGCGAAGGCTCTCGAGAAGGAGGGCATCACCGCCGCCGACCTCGACCTCGTCGAGTTCAACGAGGCGTTCGCCGCCGTCGGCATCGAGTCCACCAAGAAGCTCGGCCTCGACCCCGAGATCGTCAACGTCAACGGCGGTGCGATCGCCCTCGGCCACCCCGTCGGCATGTCAGGTACCCGGGTCGTGCTCCACCTGGCCCACGAGCTCAAGCGCCGCGGCGGTGGCACCGGTGCCGCCGCGCTGTGTGGCGGTGGCGGTCAGGGCGACGCCCTGATCGTGCGCGTGCCCAAGGCCTGAGCCATCTCTGATGTGAGCGACCTGGTCGCGCGCGCCCGGGGCGGTGAGCCCCGGGCGGTCGCGCGGCTGGTGTCGTACGTCGAGAACGCCCCCGTCGGCGGGGGAGAGCGGCTCCGCGAGGTGATGGCCACCCTTGCTCCTCACGGTGGGCACGCCCACATCGTGGGGCTCACCGGGGCGCCCGGGGTGGGGAAGTCGACCACCACCTCCGCACTGGTCCGCGAGCTGCGCTCGGAGGGTCGCACCGTGGCGGTGCTGGCGGTCGACCCGTCCTCGCCGTTCTCCGGTGGCGCGCTGCTGGGGGACCGGATCCGGATGACCGACCACGCCACCGACCCGGGTGTCTTCATCCGCTCGATGGCCTCCCGGGGGCACCTCGGCGGCCTGGCCTGGTCGGCGCCGCAGGCGATCCGGGTGCTCGACGCCGCCGGGTTCGACGTGGTGCTGGTCGAGACCGTTGGTGTCGGCCAGTCGGAGGTCGAGATCGCCGGTCTCGCCGACACCACCGTGGTGCTGGTCGCGCCCGGGATGGGTGACGGCATCCAGGCGGCCAAGGCCGGGATCCTGGAGATCGGCGACCTCTACGTCGTCAACAAGGCCGACCGCGACGGCGCGACCAAGGTCCAGCGCGACCTGCGCGGCATGCTGCGCCTGACCGACCGCTCCGAGGGGGCCTGGACGCCGCCCGTCCTCACCGCCGTCGCTCAGTCCGGCAAGGGGCTGGCCGAGGTCGTCGGCGCGCTCGACGAGCACCGCGAGTGGCTGCGCTCCAGCGGCACGCTGGAGCTGCGGCGTACGCGTCGTGCCCGGGCCGAGGTCGAGGCCATCGCCGTCGAGACCCTGCGGGCGAGATGGTCGACGGTGGGTTCGGCAAGCGACCTGGACGTCCTGGCGGCGGATGTGGTCAAAGGCGCACGTGACCCCTATGCAGCCGCCGACACCCTCCTCGCCGAGAAGTCGGTTTCTGGCGCCGAGTAGTCGATTTTTGACGTCGAGAGGTCAGATCTCGGCGGTGAATGGGCAGGGCGTACGTCGCGGACCGACGTCTCGGCGTCAATAACTGGCGTCTCGGCATCGATAACTGACCTTTCGCGCTCAGAAACCGACTTCTCGGGAGAGGTTGTCCCGGCGTACGGCTTGTTCTGTCGACTCCCGCTTCGAGAACTCACTATCGTTGACTCCGTGAACCTCTTCGGTGTCGACATCTCCAAGCACCTTCTTCGTGACGAAGGTGAGGTGGTCGTCGACGAGGTCACCCATCACTGGGTCTCCTACCTCCGTCCGGTGGGTGAGGCGATCCTCGGGCTGGCGCTGATGATCGTCGCGGCGACGATCGACATGAACGTCGCCTGGATCCTCGTGCTGCTCGCCTTCGCACTGGTCGGCCACGCGTTCTGGCGGGCGCTGGTGGTCAGCCGGGACCGGTTCGTGGTCACCAACATGCGCATCTTCCGTGTCCATGGCGTGCTCTCGAGCGAGTTGGCGACCATGCCCCTGTCACGAGTTCTCGACATCACCGTGAAGCAGTCCTTCACCGGCCAGATCTTCAACTACGGCCACTTCGTCTTCGAGTCGGCCGCCCAGGAGCAGGGCCTCAACAACATCTACTTCGTCGGCCGGCCGAACGAGCGTGACCTGACCATCCAGCGAGTCGTGCAGCGCGCCGGTCTGCGCGGCAGCGTGTGATAGGCCGGCGTCGGGTGGCTGCCACGCCGGTGCCTGCCCCGAGCCCCTAGGATTGACCACATGACGCAGCAGCCGTTCTCCCGTCCCGGAGCCGTCGACCTCTCCGGGCTCGCCAGCACCACGCCCGCACAGGACGCCTCCTTCGGTGGTCCGGCCGATGCGGCTCCCGCCCCGGGGCGGAGCGCCGGCTCCTACACCGTCGAGGTCGACGAGCAGATCTTCCAGTCGGTGCTCGAGGCGTCGATGACCGCTCCGGTCGTCCTGGTCTTCTACTCCGCCTCCCGCGCTCCCGAGAGCGTCACCTACGCCCGCGACGTCTCGACGGTCGTGGAGGAGTACGACGGCCGTTTCCTGGTCGGTCTGGTCGACATCGACAAGAACCCGCAGATCGCGCAGGCGCTGCAGGTGCCCCAGGTGCCGCTCCTCTACATCCTGCTCGACGGCCGGCCGGTCACCCAGCCGATCCCGGGCGCGCTCGCCCTCGAGGAGCTGCGTACGGTCTTCCAGCAGCTCGGGCAGCAGCTCACCACCCAGGGGATCGGCGGTCGGCACAAGCCGAACGCCCTCGGCGGTGCCGTGGCGACCGAGGACGGCGAGGAGCCGGCCCTCGACCCGCGCTACGCCCCGGCCCAGGACGCGCTGGAGCGCGGCGACATCGACGCGGCCGTGGCCGAGTACGAGAAGCTGATCGCCTCCAACCCCGCCGACTCCGAGGCCGCCGCCGGACTGGCGATGGCCAAGGTGCTGCAGCGTACGCAGGGGGTCGACCTCAACGCCGCCCGTGCCGCCGCGGCGGCCGCTCCTGACGACGTCGACGCCCAGACCCTCGTTGCCGACCTGGACCTGCTCGGCGGCCACGTGGAGGACTCCTTCATCCGGCTGGTCGAGCTGGTGCGGCGTACGTCGGGCGATGAGCGCAACAAGGCGCGCGAGCACCTGCTGGGGCTCTTCGCCGCGGTCGGCAACGACGACGAGCGGGTGCTCAAGGGTCGTCAGTCGCTGGCCTCGGCGTTGTTCTGATCGGAGCTGTTCTGAGCCGCGAGGGCCGCTAGCACGGCGGTGACCGCCGGCGAGGCGGCCATCGTGCGCCGGTGCAGCGCGAGGATCTCGCGCGTGGGGACCGGGTCGACGACGCGTACGGCGACCAGGTCCTCACCCAGCGCCGCACGCCCCATGCGGGGGATGAGCGCGATCCCGAGGCCGGCCCGTACCAGCGCGAGATGGCTGTCGAACTCCATCGAGACGTGCGCGATCCGCGGCAGGTGGCCGGTGCCGGCGTACATCCGGTTCAGCCACTGCCGGCAGATCGTGCCCTCTGGAGTCGCGATCCAGCCCTCGGCGACGAGGTCGTGCGGGGTCACCTTGGCCAGCTGGGCCAGCGGATGGTCACGGTGGGCGATCACGTCGGCGATGTCGCGGTGGAGCTCGGTGGTGACGAGGTGGTCGGGGATGGAGAGCGGCACGTCGCCCCAGGAGTGGACGACGCCGATCTCGCTGTGACCGGTGGCGACCAGGTCGACGGTGTCCCACGGCTCGCGCTCGGAGAGGGTGAGGGCGAGCTCGGGGTGGGCGACGCGGAGCTCGCCCGCGACGGGCGCGATCAGCCCGCGCATCGCGGTCGAGAAGGCGGTCAGCCGTAGCCGGCCGGCCACGGTCGTCGCCTGCTCGTGCAGCCCCGACTCCAGCGACTCCATGTCGGCGAGCAGCCGCGACCCCTCCTCGACCAGGTGCCGGCCGGCATGGGTGAGCATCACGCCGCGCCCTATTCGCTCCAGAAGCGGTACGCCGACCTGCCGCTCGAGCCGCTTGACCTGCTGTGACACGGCGCTGGGCGTGAAGCCCAGGGCGTCGGCGGCCGCCACGACCGAGCCGTGGGTGTCGACGGTGCGGAGCGCGACCAGCGCGGCCAGATCGATCATGAAGCAATGCTACGTCGTTCGGTGAAGAACAAGTCGCTGGTGCTTCATTGTCTCGGCCCTCATCCTGGATGGTGTGAACCGTCGTGACTCGCTGCTCGCCGTCCTCGTCGCCGTCCTGTGGGGCTTCAACTTCGTCGTCATCGACTGGGGCCTCGAGACGCGCGACGGGCACTCGGTTCCCCCGCTGCTCCTGCTCGCCGTGCGCTTCGTCCTGGTCGCCTTCCCGGCGGTCTTCCTGCTCCCGCGTCCGAAGGCGTCGTGGCGGGTCGTGGCGGCGGTCGGGATCTTCATGAGCCTGGGCCAGTTCGGGTTGCTCTACACGAGCATGGCCGCCGGGATGCCGCCCGGCCTCGCCGGGCTCGTGCTGCAGGCGCAGGTCGTGCTCACGATCGTGATCGCGGCCGGCGTGCTGCGCGAGCGGCCGACCCTCATGCAGGTGGTCGGGGTCGTCGCCGGTGCCCTCGGGCTGGTCGTGGTGGCGCTCGGGCGGGGTGGTCACGTGCCCGTCGTCGCGCTGGTGCTGTGCCTGCTGGCTGCGCTGTCGTGGGCGATCGGCAACGTGATCTCGCGGGCGGCGAAGGTGCCCGGCGGACTCTCGCTGACGGTCTGGTCCGCGCTGGTCGTGCCGCTCCCGCTGCTCGTGCTCTCGCTGGTTCTCGACGGACCCGAGGGCGTCCGCGAGGGAGTGGCCGCCTTCGGCTGGGAGGCGCTGGTGTCCACGGCCTACACGGTGGTGCTGGCCTCGTTCGTCGGCTACGGGATCTTCAACTCGCTGCTCGCACGGCACCCGGCGTCGTCGGTGGTGCCGTGGATCCTGCTGGTGCCGCCGGTCGCGATCGGCTCGGCGTGGCTGCTGCTCGGGGAGGTGCCGAGCGCTGGCGAGCTCGCCGGTGGCGCGCTCCTGGTGATCGGTGCGCTCGTCGCGCAGGGGGTGGTGCGCATGCCTCGGTCGCGCGGCGTCGAGCCGCTCCCGGATCTCGTCGAGAGCGTCGAGAGCGGCCGGCGCCGCTGAGCGGAGCCGGATCCGTCCGGCGATGGCCGCATGCGGCTCGCTCTCCGGCGACCCGGGCACGCGCTACCAGGCTCGCTCCGACGACGGCGAGCTGAGGGTCGGCGAGGCGAGCTACCGGATGCTGGTGCTGCCGACGACGCCGGTGCTGGACCTGGAGACGGCGAAGACCCTGAAGAAGTTCATACGTAGCGGTGGGCGAGTGGTGGCCGCCGGGCCGTTGCCGGAGCGCGAGGCCGGTGGTCGCGACGCCGCGCTGGACCGGGAGATGGGCTCGCTGTTCGCGGGTGCCGCCGAGAGGTGGACCCGAGCCGGGGACGGGGCGGTCGCGGTCGTGTCCGACGCCGACGCTCTCGGTGGGCTGGCGGCCGACGCCGGTGTCTCCGCGGCCGAGCTCAGCCCGGCGGCGCCGGCGGTGCGGGTGCTGCGTACCGGTCGGGACGGAGACGTCGCGTTCCTGGTCAACAACGAGAGCGACCGGCCGATCAGCACCTCGGCGACGCTCCCGGTCGACGGCGTACCGGAGATCTGGGACCCGCGCGCCGGCAGCACCGAGGTGGCCGCGACGTACGAGGAGGGCGGGCGCGAGGAGACCATCGTGCCGCTGCGCCTCGACCCCTACGAGACGCTCGCGATCGTCTTCCCGAAGGGCACCAAGGCGGGAGCGCACCTGGTCGGCGACCAGGTGGCCGAGTCGGTGACCCGGAGCGGGAAGTCGCTCGAAGCGACCGTCCTCGTCGACGGGCCTGGGACGACGAGGCTCGCCGCCAAGGACGGGCAGGGGACGTACCGCGGCGAGGCCACGGTGACCGACTCGTTGGCGCCGATCGCGCTGGACGGTCCGTGGACGGTGAAGCTCGAGCGCGAAGGTGAGACGGAGCAGGCCCGGCCGCTGGGATCGTGGACGACCATCGACCCCCGCTTCTCCGGAAGCGCGACCTACCGCACCTCGGTCGACATCACCGCCGCCGACCTGATCGGCCGCCGGATGCTGCTCGACCTCGGCGAGGTGCATGACATCGCCCAGGTCACCATCAACGGTGTCGTGCTGCCGCGGGCGCTGTGGAGTCCGTACGTCGTCGACGCCACCGAGGCGCTACGTGCCGGCGCCAACACGATCGAGGTCCGCGTCACCAACACGCTGCTGAACCAGCGCGGCAAGGCCAACCAGGTCCCGCCGACCTCCGGTCTGCTGGGGCCGGTCAGCCTCCGTCCGCGAGCCGTGGTCCTCGCGGAGCTGACCCGGTCGCGGTGAGGCTCGCGGTGAGGTAGGCGCGCTAGGGGTGGCCCGACTCGGTATAGGTCGGGCCGCCCTTCAGCGCAGCCAGAGCGGCCTCGACCCGACGTGCGGTGAAGTCGGCGGCCCGCTCGCGGACCTCGTCGAGGGTGCAGAACGCCACCGAGCGGATCTCGCGCGGCTGGAGGGTGGTCTGCTCGAGGATCGAGGACGAGTGGACGCCGCCGTCGAAGACGAGGCAGACGGCGTCGTCCCAGCCGCCCCACGGCGGCAGCCAGTCGGTGAGGAGCAGGTCACCGGCGGGCAGGACGAGGGCGAGCTCCTCCTCGATCTCGCGGGTGGTGGCCAGCTTCGGCGACTCGCCGACCTCCACGATCCCGCCGGGCAGGTCCCAGTCCTTCTTGTAGGTCAGCTGGCACATCAGGACCCGCTCGTCGGCGTCACGGACCAGCATCTGGCCGATCGCGCGCTTGCGCGGGAGGAAGGAGTTGAGCAGCGCCCGGAAGCCCTCGGGAGCCTCCACCGGGGCATCGCTCGCCACGCGGGCGTAGAGCATCCGGTCCTGGCCACCGGCCACGCCCCGGAGCAGACCCTCGCGGTGGAGCCCCGACCAGGTCGCGGTGCGCTGCTCGGACGGGTCCTGCGGGTCGATCAGCGCCTCCACCCGATGATGGGTGAGCAGCGCGGCGGCCACCTCGCGGCGTACGACATCGACGGCCTCACCCGCGGCCCACTCGATCCGGGCAACGCCCTCCGCCACCGTCGTCGTCTCTGGCTCGCTCACGCGACCACCCTAGCGAGCCGGACCTGTCACAGCCCGGCGGTTGTCGGTGTCTGGATGGTGACGAGATGCTCGACCCCAGAAAGAGGAGGGCGACATGCCCAGCACGTTCCGGATCCCGAAGGCGGAGCTGACCGGTCTCTACGGAGCGGTGGTGAGGCGGGTGAGCAGGAAGATGTACGGCGAGGTTCCCGATGTCGGCTACGTCTACTTCCACCACAAGCCGCTGCTGCGGGCGGTGATGGGCTTCGAGACCAAGGTGGGGAAGTGGAAGGCGCTCGACCCGACGTACAAGTCGCTGGCCGAGCTGGCGGCGGCGAGCACGATCGGGTGCAGCTGGTGCCTCGACTTCGGCTACTACCTCGCCCGCAACGAGGGTCTCGACCTCGAGAAGATCAGCCAGGTGCAGGTGTGGCGGACCGCCGACGTCTTCGACGCGACCGAGCGGAAGGTCATCGAGTACGCCGAGGCGATGTCGTCCACGCCGATGACCGTCACCGACGAGATGGTCGCCGACCTGCTGGCCGAGCTGGGCACCGAGGCGATGGTGGAGCTGACCCAGATGATCGCGCTCGAGAACATGCGCTCCCGGTTCAACTCCGCTGCCGGGCTGCAGAGCCAGGGCTACTCCGATGTCTGCGAGATCCCGCTGGCTCCCGCGTCGGTAGGGTCGGCGACATGAGTGAGCCCCAGCCGACGAGCGAGGCCGCGACGGAGGTCTTCGTCGCCCACCGCAACCTGCTCTTCACGGTGGCCTACGAGATGCTCGGCTCGGCCGCCGACGCCGAGGACGTGCTCCAGGAGACCTGGCTGCGCTGGGCCGAGGTGCCGCTGGAGGAGGTGCGCGACCCCCGCGCCTACCTGGTGCGGATCACGACCCGGCTCGCGCTCAACCGCATCCGGACGCTGTCGCGTCGCAAGGAGACGTACGTCGGTCCCTGGCTGCCCGAGCCGCTGCTGACCGCACCGGACGTCGCCGAGGACGCGGAACTCGCCGACTCGCTCTCGACCGCGGTGCTGCTGGTGCTGGAGACGCTCTCGCCGACCGAGCGGGCGGTCTTCGTGCTGCGCGAGGTGTTCGCGCTCGGCTATGACGAGATCGCGGCAGCCGTCGACAAGTCGCCCGCCGCGGTGCGGCAGATCGCGCACCGCGCCCGCGACCACGTCGCCGAGCGGCGCCCGCGGGCGCCGGTCTCGGCGGCCGAGGCGCGCCACGCGCTGGAGCGGTTCCGCGACGCCGCGACCGGCGGTGACCTGCAGTCGCTGCTGGACGTGCTCGCTCCCGACGTCGTGCTGTTCTCCGACGGCGGCGGTGTGGTCCAGGCGGCCCGCAAGCCGATCCACGGTGCCGACAAGGTGCTGCGGTTCTTCGCGGGGCTGGCGACGAAGTACGGCGTCCCCAGGTTCGAGCTCACCAGCGTCAACAGCGCCCCGGGGATGCTGCTCTACTTCGGCGAGGAGGTCGACGGCGTCGTCACGCTGCACGTCGAGGACGGTCTCGTCACCGGCCTCTACTACGTACGCAACCCCTCCAAGCTCAGCGGCGTCGCCGAACAGATCCACCTGGAACGCTGACGAAGGCGTGGTAGCGGACGAACGGCTGGTTGAGGACCGGCCGCTGGTCGCGGTGCTGGGCACGCTCGTGGGGGCCGTGGCGGGCATCCCGGTGGGGCGGGTCATCCAGCGCTTCGGGCCGCGGTGGGTGATGGCCGGGGCCAGCCTGCTGGGGGCGGTGTCGCTGCTCGTGGTCGCCGCGGCGTCCTCGTACTGGATCTTCGCGCTGGGCTGGCTGCTGGTCGGGCTCTCGACCGCCGGAACCTTCTACCCGCCGGCCTTCGCGGCGCTGACCCACTGGTTCGGTACGCGGCGGGTCGATGCGATCACGACGCTCACCCTCGCCGGCGGGTTCGCCTCGACGATCTTCGCGCCGCTCACCGATGCACTGGCGGGGTGGGTGCAGTGGCGATGGACGTACGTGATCCTGGCCGGCGCCTTCGTCGCGCTGACGTTCGTACCGAGCGTCGTCGTGCTCGATCTCGCCTGGGAGCCCACCGCCGCGAGCAAGGACGGCCGACCTGTACGGGACCGGGACGTGCTGCGGAGCCGCCGGTTCGTGCTGCTCACGCTCGCGGGCACACTGGTCTCGATGGTCGTGTTCGCGTCGATCGTCCACCTGGTGCCGTTCCTCGTCGAGCACGGGCTGAGCGCGACCACCGCCGCCTGGGCCCTCGGGCTCAGCGGCGCCGGCCAGGTCGCCGGGCGTGCGTTCTACCCGATGCTGGCGCGACGTTTCGGCGTCCGTGCCCGGATGATCGGGGGAGTGCTGTGGTTCGCCGCCTCGGTCGCGCTGCTTCCGTTGCTGCCCGCGGTCGGCTGGGTGATGATCGTCGTCGCCGTGCTCACCGGCACCGCCCGCGGGCTCTACACGCTCATCTCCGCGACCGTCGTCAGCGATGTGTGGGGGCCGGAGAGGTACGCCGCGCTCAACGGGGTCTACTCCGCTCCTGCCGGGGTCGCGGGTGCGCTCGCTCCTGCCGTGGGTGCCGCGCTCGCTGCTGTGCTCGGTGGGTACGACGCGCTCTACTGGGTTCTTGCCGGGACTGTCCTGGTTGCCGGGGTGCTTGCCTGGGTCGCGTTGGCATCGCTCGAGCGGTGATCTCTCTGCCCGGTGGTCGGGCTTGTCGAGACCACCCCACCCCGCTGGTCGAGACCACCCCACCCCGCTGGTCGAGACCACCCCACCCCGCTGGTCGAGCCGCCGGAGCCGCTAGGCGGAGGCGTGTCGAGACCAACACAGTCCTCGACTGATCGAGCCTACCGAGAACTCCCTGCCGGAACGTTTCGCCCGAGGGCTGGCCTGGGCCGCCGACCCGTTCTTTGAGGGTCTTCTCGACGAACCCCGGAGTCAAGGACGGCCTACGGCCGCCGGCTTCGCCGGCCGCTTCGCGGTCCTGGACACCGGCGCCCGTCGAGAAAAAACTTGGCTGGCTATCGGGGCGGCGGCCCGGGTGTGGCGCAGCGCATTCTTACTTGGGACCGGTGGTGTTGCTGGGGGCGGAGGGGTGGCCCTCCGGGCCACTTACGCTCCACAGGAGCGATGCCGTTCGCTCGCCGCAAAACAGGGTTTGACCTGCGTAAATAGATAGTCAGATCGGTGGTTGAGGCGTAGAATCAGAGCCATCACAACACACCTCTATGAGAGGCATCTGATGAGTCTCGGCCGCGACATCGACCACTGGGGCACCAGCCCCGGCGACGCGATTGACGCTGCCCTCGAGGCCATCGAGACCGCCCTCCACGAGCTCCTCGCGAGTGACCCGGCTTATTGGCGCACCGAGCTGAAGAAAGACCTGCTGGAACGCTTGGAGAAACTCCAGGCCCAACAGGCCGCGTTGAAGCTACGGGTCCTCGCCACGGCGGGTGATATCGCCGAGGAGACCGGGGCCAAGGACGCCTCCGGGTGGATGCGGACCGAACTCCTCATCGACAGGGGTATGGCCCGCTCCCAGCTCAAATTCGCCGCCGTCGTGGCCAAGTACGACCTGGTTGCTGCCGGCCTGGCTGAGGGGGTGGTGTCCCAGGACAAGGCCCAGGTGATCACCCAAGCCTTGGACGCCATCAAGACCGACCCCGCCGTCAGCGCTGAGGACCTGGCCCACGCCGAAAAG
>NZ_JBEYUV010000024.1:0-93316 GCF_040643685.1 Nocardioides sp. NPDC047086 | reverse complement strand
GTCGAGATGGCACCTGGGTGCCATCTCGACCGACCTGAGTGACGTCTCGGCCTGTGGGGCTAGACGGTCGTCGAGCTCGGCGGGGTCACGAGCGTCCGCAGCACCTTGCGGCGGTGGTGAACGGCCTCGGCGCTGAAGATGACCAGGGCGATCCAGACGATCGCGAAGCCGGCCCAGCGGCCGGGAGGCATCGCCTCGTGGGCGATGAAGACGCCGACGGCGAACTGCAGGATGGGCGCGAGGTACTGCAGCAGCCCGATCGTCACCATCGGCACCCGGATCGCGGCAGCACCGAAGCAGGCCAGTGGCACCACCGTGATGACGCCGAGGCTGATCAGCAGGAGTACGTGGAGGGCACCGTGCCCGACGAGTGTGCCGTTTCCGGTGGCCTGGAGGGCGATGATGAGGGCCAGCGCGAACGGTGCCGTCACGGCGGTCTCGACGGCGAGCGACTCGAACGGCCCGACCCCCGCGCTCTTCTTGAGCAGCCCGTAGGTGCCGAACGAGAAGGCCAGGATCAGCGCGACCCACGGCAGCCGGCCGTAGTCGATGGTGAGCACGACGACGGACACGAACGCGATCCCGAGCGCCACCCACTGCAGCTTCCGCATCCGCTCGCGCAGGATGATCACGCCCATCAGCATGGTGACCAGCGGGTTGGTGAAGTAACCCAGGCTCGTCTCCACGATCCGCCCGTTGTTGACGCCCCAGATGTACGTCACCCAGTTGATCGAGATCACCGCGGCCGCCGCAGTCAGCAGTCCGAGCTTGCGCCGGTCGCGCAGGATCGCGGCCACCTGCTCGCGGCGCCCCACGATCAGCACCAGCGCGCCGGCCACGACCAGCGACCACAGGATCCGGTGTCCCAAGATCTCCCAGGCCGCAGCGGGCTCCAGGAGCGGGAAGTAGAGCGGGAAGGCGCCCCACATGACGTACGCCGCGGCGCCGAACATCACTCCACGCCGCTGCTCACTCACAGCCTTACGTTACCGCTCCAGGTAACGACTTTTTACCCAAGGTCGAAGATCGAGACCTGTCGAGGCCGACAGGGCTGACGGGCTGACGCCTCGGCGGGGATCGGGTCAGACGGAACGGACGGCGACGATGTCGGCGAAGGCCTCGAGGGCCTTGCGGACCGGGCCCTCGGGGAGCGGCGCGAGGGCGGCCTTGGCCTCCTCGGCGCGGGCCTGGACGTAGGCGCGAGCCTCGGCCAGCGCCGGGTGGGCGCGCAGGAGGCCGACGCACTCGGCCAGAGCCGCGTCATCGGTGAGGTCGCTGTCGAGCAGCTCCAGGAGCCGGGCGTCACCGGGCTCGTTCGAGCGGCGGACGAACAGCACCGGGAGCGTCGGGACACCTTCGCGGAGGTCGGTGCCCGGCGTCTTGCCGGACTCGTCCGAGGCGATGTCGAGGATGTCGTCGGAGAGCTGGAAGGCGACGCCGACGATGTCGCCGTAGGCGACCAGGGCGTCCTGGATCTCCTTGTCGGCGCCGGCGAAGAGCGCACCGTAGAGCGCCGAGGTGGCGATCAGGACACCGGTCTTCCCGGCCAGCACCTCGAGGTGGTGGTCGACGGGGTCGACCCCCTCGGCCGGCGCGACGCCCTCGAGGATCTGGCCCTCGACGAGCTTGGCGAAGGTGGCCGCCTGGATGCGTACGGCATCGGGACCGAGCTCGGCGGTCAGCGACGAGGAGCGGGCGAAGAGGAAGTCGCCGGTCAGGATGGCGACGTGGTTGTCGAAGCGGGCGTTGGCGGTGTCCTCGCCGCGGCGCAGGAGCGCCTCGTCCATGACGTCGTCGTGGTAGAGCGAGGCCTGGTGGGTGAGCTCGACGACGCAGGCGGCGGTGATGACCTCGTCGGCGAGTGTCTCCGGGCCGCATTCGGCGGCCAGCAGCACCAGCAACGGCCGGAACCGCTTGCCGCCGGCCTCCAGCAGATGAGAAGCCGCTTCCGTGACGAACGGGGAGCTGCTGCGGGCGTAGCCCGCCAGCCTCTCCTCCACGATCGCCATCCGAGCGCGCAGCCGCTGCTCGAGCTCGGGATCGGTGATCGGGAGGGCGAGTTCAGGGGCTCGGTCGGTGGGTGCGCTGGTGCTCACCCGATGAATCCTCCCGCATCCACCAACAGGCTGAGCACAGGGCCCGGAATTACACCCAACAAGACGGTCGCGACAGCGCTCAGTGCGATCACGACGATGGTGGCGTACGACGGGGTCACGACCGCGGCCGCGTCCTCCCGCGGGTCGGTGAAGAACATCAGCATCATCACGCGTACGTAGAAGAAGACCGCGATGATGCTCGAGCCGATCGCCACCACGACGACGGGCCACTGACCGGCGCCCAGCGCGGCCGCGAAGACGCCCCACTTGCCGATGAACCCGGCGGTCAGCGGCAGCCCCGCCATCGAGAGCAGGAAGACGGCGAACGTCGCCGCGACCCACGGGTTGGTACGTCCCAAGCCCGCCCAGCGGTCCAGCGAGCCGACCTCGCCGTTGGGCCCTCGCACCAGGGAGACGATCGCGAAGGCGCCGAGGGTCGCGAAGCCGTAGGCGGTCAGGTAGAAGAGCACCGCCTGGGTCGAGCCGAAGGCGTCGGTCTGCACGCCGAGGAGGCCGGTCAGCAGGAAACCGGTGTGGGCGACGGCGGAGTAGCCGAGCATCCGCTTCACATCGGTCTGGACCACCGCGAAGGAGGCGCCGAGCAGCATCGTCAGCACCGCGATGACGCCGATCGCCGGGCGCCAGATGTCGCCCTCGGCGCCGAAGGCGACGTAGAAGAGCCGGAGCATCGCGGCGAACGCAGCGATCTTGGTGGCCGCGCTCATCCACGCCGTGACCGGCGTCGGAGCACCCTGGTAGACGTCGGGGGTCCAGGAGTGGAACGGCACCGCGCCGGTCTTGAAGAGCAGCCCGACGGCCATCAGGCCGATGCCGAGCAGCAGCAGCAGCGGGCTGGAGCCGCCCTCGGCTGCCACGTCACCGATGTCGGCCAGCGACATCGACCCGGCGAAGCCGTAGACCAGCGCGAGACCGTAGAGGAAGATGCCGGAGGAGAACGCGCCGAGCAGGAAGTACTTCAGCGCGGCTTCCTGGGAGAGCAGGCGGCGGCGGCGCGCCAGCCCGGTCAGCAGATACAGGGGCAGGGACAGCACCTCGAGGGCCACGAAGAGCATCAGCAGGTCGCCGGAGATGCAGAAGAGCATCATCCCGCCGACCGCGAACATCATCAGCGGGTAGACCTCGGTGTGCTCCAGTCCCCGCTGGGAGGCGGCCCGCTCGGCCGGCGTGCCCGGGAGGGCCGCGGCCTGACCTGCGAAGGCGCTCACGCCGTTGTCGAGGCGGCGCTCGGCGAAGAGCGCGACACCGCCGAGCGAGACCAGCAGCACGAGCCCCTGGGAGAAGACTCCCGGGCCGTCGACGACGAGGGCACCCTCACCGGTCGAGATGCCGAGGCTCGACCCGGCGCCGACGGCGACGGTCCCGGCGAGCGCGGCGACCAGGCCCGCCAGCGCCAGCGACACCTGGGTGTTGAACCGGGCGGCACGCGGCGCGAAGGCCTCCACCACGACACCGGCGCACGCCACGGCCAGCACCAGCAGGACCGGCCAGAGGGTGGCGTACGAAATTCCGGGGGACTCGAACATCGCGTCACTCACCTGCCTGGATCACATTGACGAGAGGCTCCACGACCGGCGACGCCGCCGAGATCAGCGGTCCGGGGACGAAGCCGAAGAAGAGAAGGGCGACGAGCAGAGGTGCGACGACGCCGACCTCCCGCCGGTCGAGGTCGGAGACCGGCCTGGAGAGCTGAGCGGGTCCGGTGAAGATGCGCTGGTAGGCCCACAGCACGTAGATGGCCGCGAGCACGATCGCGCTGACCGCGATGACGCCGACCAGCCAGTGGTAGTCGAAGGCGCTGATCAGGACCAGGATCTCGGAGACGAACTGGCTCAGGCCAGGCAGTCCCGCGGTCGCCAGACCGGCGATGAGGAACGTGCCGGCGAGCACCGGGGTCGCCTTCTCCATCCCCCGCATCGACGAGATCGAGGCGGTGCCCTTGCGGGCGATCAGGAAGCCGGCGATCAGGAACATCGCCGCGGTCGCGACCCCGTGGTTGACCATGTAGAGCATCGCCCCCACCAGGCCTTCGCGGGTCGCCGCGAAGATGCCGAGGGTGATCAGACCGAAGTGCGAGAGGGAGGTCAGACCGATCAGGCGAAGCAGGTCGTCCTGGCCGATCGCCAGCACCGCGCCGTAGACGATCGAGATCAGCGCCAGCACCACGACGACGGGCGTCGCCCAGGCGGACGCCTCCGGCACCAGGCCCAGGCAGAGCCGGATCATGCCGAAGGTGCCGATCTTGTCGAGGACGCACACCAGGAGCACCGAGGTCGGCGTGGTCGCCTGCTCGGTGGTGTCGGCCAACCAGGTGTGCACCGGGAACAGCGGCGCCTTGACCGCGAACGCGATGAACATCGCCACGAAGATCCAGCGCTGCGCCGTGGTGCCGATGTCGAGCTGGGCGAGGTCGCTGATCAGGTACGAGGGCGACCCGGCCTCCGAGGAGACCACGAAGAAGCCGATCAGCGCACCGAGCAGCACCAGTCCGCCGCCGAGCTGGAACATCAGGAACTTGAGCGCGGCTCGGGCCCGGTTGGGACCACCGTGCTGGCCGATCATGAAGTACGCCGGGATCAGCGTCGCCTCGAAGGCGATGTAGAAGACGAACAGGTCGGCGGCGAGGAAGGTGAGCAGGGCGAAGGCCTCCAGGGCCAGCGCCCAGGCGTACCACCGCTTGTCGTGGTCCTTGACCGCAGCGACCATCACCAGCGGCACCAGGACGACGGTGAGCATCACCATCAGCTTGCCGAAGCCGTCCATCTCGAGCGCCCAGTGGACGCCGAGCGGCTCCATCCAGACGAGATCGGTGTCGGGGGCCGTGAACATCGTGACGATGCCGGCGATCAGGGTGGCGATCGCGAAGCCGAAGGCCCACAGCTTCGGCCGGGCCGGCATCACCGCGGTGATCAGCGCGCCCGCGAACGGGACGAGGACGAGGATTGTCAGCAAGTCAGCTCACCACGATCAGGGCCAGGGCGACGAGGACCGTGCCACCGAGGACGGAGAGGGCATAGGAACGTACGTAGCCGGTCTGCGCCTTGCGGAGCTCACCGGCGATCGCCGCCAGGGCGATCGGGCCACCGCTCATCAGGCCGTCGACGGCGTACTTGTCGGTCGCGAGGGCACCGCGGGTGATCGCCATCCCGGGCGGCACCACGACGTCCTCGACGTGCGGGACGTGCAGGTAGGGAGTCGGCTCGGTCGTGATCGGGCGGCGCCCGAAGACGAACCCGGCCGCCGCGACCCCGATCGCGACGACGAGCACCGCGAGGACGGAGGTCGCCCACACCGGGAGCGGACCGTGGTGCTCGGCGTGACCGATCGCGACCACCGGCTCGAGCCAGTGCTCGATCCAGCCGCCGAGCGCGAAGACACCGCCGAGGACCGACAGCGCGGCGAGGACGACGAGCGGTCCGGTCATGATCCGCGGCGACTCGTGCGGATGTACGCCCTCGGGCCAGCGCTTGCGGCCGAAGAAGGCGAGCATCATCAGGCGGGTCATGTAGAACGCGGTCACACCGGCGGCCAGGAGGGCGATGATGCCGACCAGCCAGCTGTCGGCGAAGGCGACCTCGAGGATCTTGTCCTTGGACCAGAAGCCGGCGAACCCGGGGAAGCCGATGATGGCCAGGTAGCCCATCGAGAAGGTGAGGAACGTGACCGGGAGCGCGCGGCTCAGCGCACCGTAGTGCTTGAGGTTCACGTCGTCGTTCATGCCGTGCATCAGGGAGCCGGCACCGAGGAACATGTTGGCCTTGAAGAAGCCGTGGGTCAGCAGGTGGAAGATCGCGAACGCGTAGCCCGGCCCGCCCAGCCCCGCGGCCAGCATCATGTAGCCGATCTGGCTCATCGTCGAGCCGGCCAGGACCTTCTTGATGTCGTCCTTCACGCAGGAGATCGCGGCGCCCCAGATGATCGTCACCAGGGCGACGACCACGACGGCGGTCGAGGCGGCCTCGGCGGCGTCGAAGATGACACTGCTCCGGACGATGAGATAGACGCCCGCGGTCACCATCGTCGCCGCGTGGATCAGCGCCGAGACCGGGGTCGGGCCCTCCATCGCGTCCAGCAGCCAGCCCTGCAGCGGCACCTGGGCCGACTTTCCGCAGGCGCCGATGAGCAGCAGGATGCCGAGCCAGTTCAGGGTGGTCGTGGTGGTGTCGCCGATGTCGATCGCCGAGAACGACGTCGACCCGAAGGTGACGAAGCAGAGCGCGATCGCCAGGCTCAGGCCCATGTCGCCGACGCGGTTCATCACGAAGGCCTTCTTGGCGGCGGCGGCCGCGGACGGCTTGTGCTGCCAGAAGCCGATCAGCAGGTAGGACGCCAGGCCGACGCCCTCCCAGCCGAGGAAGAGGCCGACGTAGTTCTCCGCCAGCACCAGCATCAGCATCGCGGCGAGGAACAGGTTGAGGTAGCCGAAGAACCGGGTGCGCCGCTCGTCGTCGGCCATGTAGCCGACCGAGTAGACGTGGATCAGCGTGCCGACTCCGGTGATGAGCAGCAGGAACAGGCTGGAGAGCTGGTCGTAGAGCAGGTCGAACCCGACACTGAGGTCACCGGTGTCGAACCAGGTGTAGAGGTGCTGGACGACCTGCCTGCTCTCCTCGTCGCGGCCGAGGGCGGCGATGAAGAGGACCAGAGAGAGCACGAAGGAGGCACCCGCGAGCCCGACCGCGAGCCAGTGCCCGATCCGGTCGAAGAGCGCCGGCGCAAGCGGGCGCCCGATCAGGATCAGAGCCGCGCCGGCCAGGGGCAGCGCGATGACCAGCCAGATCAGCGAGAAGACGCCGCTGGCCTCGACAGGGTTCACCACTTGAGCATCCTTGGCTCGTCGACCGAAGCCGTGTTTCTGGTGCGGAAGATGGTCATGATGATCGCCAGCCCGACGACCACCTCAGCGGCAGCGACGACCATCACGAAGAACGCGGTCACCTGCCCGTCGAGGTTGCCGTGCATCCGGCTGAACGCCACCAGGGCCAGGTTGGCCGCGTTGAGCATCAGCTCGACGCACATGAAGACGACGATCGCGTTTCGCCTGGTCAGCACGCCTATCGTGCCGATCGTGAAGAGGATGGCGGACAGGATGACGTACGCCGTGGTGTTGTCCGTCATGCGTCCTCTCCTTCGTCCGTCCGGCCGCCGGCGAGAATCGCGGGGACCGACTTCGTGCTCTGCGACCCGTCCGGCAGCAGCGCCGGGGTGTCGTTGCTGTTGTGTCGCGCGAAGGTGCCCGGTGGGGGCAGCGGACCGAGGTGCTTGCCGTTCTTCGCGTAGTCGGCGACCCGCTTCTGGGCCAGGTCGGTCTGGCTCTGCTTCGGGTCGATCCGCTCCCGGTGGGCCAGCACCATCGCGCCGATCGCGGCGGTGATCAGCAGCGCGCTGGTCGCCTCGAAGGCGATCACGTAGCGGGAGAAGAGGAGGTCCGCGAGGCGCTGTACGTTGCCGCCCTCGTTGGCGCTGGACAGCCCGCGCATGGTGGCGATGCTCGCCTGGCCGACGCCGGCGATCAGGATGGCGCCCAGCCCGATCCCGAGGACGACGGCGAGCACCTTCTGCCCGGCGATCGTCTCCTTGAGCGTGTCGGAGGTGTCGACACCGACCAGCATGATCACGAACAGGAACAGCATCAGGATCGCGCCGGTGTAGACCACGATCTGCACCGCGAACAGGAACGGCGCCTCCAGCGTCGCGTAGATCATCGCGAGCCCGACCATGACCACGGCCAGGGACAGCGCCGCGTGCACGGGCTTGCGCGCGAACAGGAGGCCCAGCGCCGCGATCACCGTGACCGAGGCGAGGATCACGAAACTCATCAGTGGCCCCCGTTGGTTGAGCCGCCGGAGCCGCTAGGCGAAGGCGTGTCGAAACCAACACGGTCCCCTGCCGTGCTCGATCCGACCGTGTTGGTCTCGACACGCTCGGCCGCAGGCGGCCTCGCGGCTCGACCAGCGGACGGCTCCGGCGCGTAGTAGGAGGTGTCGTCGTTGCCGAGGAACATCGGGTGCGGCGGCGCCTCCATCCCGTCCTCGAGCGGCGCGAGCAGGTCCTGCTTCTCGTAGATCAGGCTCTCGCGCGAGGTGTCGGCGAGCTCGTACTCGTTGGTCATCGTCAGCGCCCGCGTCGGGCACGCCTCGATGCAGAGCCCGCACAGGATGCAGCGCAGGTAGTTGATCTGGTAGACGCGGCCGTAGCGCTCCCCCGGCGAGTAGCGCTCCTCCTCGGTGTTCTCCGCGCCCTCGACGTAGATGGCGTCGGCCGGGCACGCCCACGCGCACAGCTCGCACCCGACGCACTTCTCCAGCCCGTCGGCATGCCGGTTGAGCTGGTGCCGTCCGTGGAAGCGCTCCTCGGTCGGCTCCTTCTGCTGTGGGTACTGCTCGGTGACCGGCTTCTTGAACTGCGTCCCGAACGTCACCGCGAACCCGCTCACCGGGTCCCAGAAGCGCTCCTTGAACGTGCGGTCGTCGTTGCTCACTTGGCCTCCTCACGAGAGGGAAGAATGCGGACGCCGTTGGTCGTCGGCGGCGGGCCGAAGACCAGCGGCTGAGCGGCACCTCGTACGGCCCCGCCCTGCGGCAATGCCGGGGTCGGGAAGCCACCGGTCGGCGTGGTGACCTGGGCCTCCTTCTCCGGGAGCCGGTTGAGGAAGCCGAGCACGACGACGGCCGTGGCCGCCAGCCCGAAGCCGAAGAGGAACCAGTTGGGGCTGAAGCCGCCCTCGATCGCGGCCATCTTGATCACCGCGACGACGACGATCCAGGCGAGGCTCGCCGGGAGCAGGACCTTCCAGCCGAGCGACATGAACTGGTCGTAGCGCAGCCGCGGCAGGGTGCCGCGCAGCCAGATGAAGACCCAGATGAAGAAGAACATCTTCAGGAAGAACCACAGCACCGGCCAGTAGCCCTCGTTGGCGCCGGCCCAGACGGTGCCGAGGCCGAGCGGAGCCCGCCAGCCGCCGAGGAACAGCGTGGTGGCGAGCGCGCTGACGGTGGCCATGTTGATGTATTCGGCCAGGAAGAAGAGCGCGAACTTCAGGCTGGAGTATTCGGTGTGGAAACCACCGACCAGCTCGCCCTCGGCCTCGGGGAGGTCGAACGGCGCGCGGTTGGTCTCGCCGACCATCGAGACGCAGTAGATGACGAAGGACGGCAGCAGCAGGGCGCCGAACCACCAGTCCTGCTGGGCCGCGACGATCTGGCTCGTGGAGAGGCTGCCGGCCATCAGGAAGACGGTGACCAGCGCCAGGCCCATGCTCACTTCGTAGGAGATCATCTGGGCGCTGCTTCTGAGCCCTCCGAGGAGGGAGTAGGTCGAGCCCGAGGCCCAGCCACCCAGCACGATCCCGTAGATGCCGATGCTGGCGATCGCCATCACGAACAGCACCGCGACCGGCATGTCGGTCAGCTGCAGCGGCGTCTGTACGCCGAAGAAGTTGACCTCCGGGCCGAACGGGATCACCGAGAACGTCACGAACGCAGGCACGCAGGCCAGGACCGGCGCGGTGATGAAGACGATCTTGTCGGCCTTCTCCGGGGTCAGGTCCTCCTTGAGCGCCAGCTTCACGCCGTCGGCGAGCGACTGGAGCAGACCGAACGGTCCGTGCCGGTTCGGCCCGATGCGATGCTGCATCCGGGCCACGACCTTGCGCTCCCACCAGATGTTGAACAGCGTCAGCACGACGCAGACGACGAAGACCAGCAGGACCTTGATCGCGATGATCCACCAGGGGTCCTGACCGAACTGCTCCAGCCCGTTCACTGCTGTGCTCCTTCGACCGTGACCGTCGAACCCGGCGAGGCCAGATCTGCCCAGACCCCGCGACCGAAGCTGTTCGTCGGCACCCAGATCGTGTTGTCGGCCAGCTCGGCCGGCAGCGCCGGGAGCGTCCAGCTCCCCCGGTCGCCGGTGACCGTCACGACGTCACCGAGCTCCGCGTGCAGCGCGGCGGGGAGGCGTACGAACGCCGGGCGGGCGGTCGCTGCCAGCGCCTTGTCGCCCCTCTGCAGCGTCCCGTTGTCGAGCATCAGGTGCCAGGTCGCCAGGCGGTAGGTGCCCCCGTCGGTCGAGCCGCCGGAGCCGCTAGGCGGAGGCGTGTCGAGCGTTGTGTCGAGCGTTGTATCGAGCTTGTCGAGATGACCAACACGGTCCCCTGCCGCGCTCGATGAAGCCGTGTTGGTTTCGACACCGCTCGCTGCGCTCGCGGGTCTGAACGGAGTGGCCCCAACCAGCGAGGTCGTGATGTGCCCGAGGACCTCGGCGTCGGAGTAGGCCGCGGGCTTGTCGAAGACCTTCACGAACGGACGGCGGCGGCCTTCCCAGGTGACGAAGGTGCCGGCCTTCTCCGCGGCGGTGGCGACCGGGAGTACGACGTCGGCGCGCTCGGTCACGGCGGTGATCCGCTGCTCCAGGCTGACCACGAAGCCGGCCTGGTCGAGGGCGGCCAGGAAGGCGGCCGGGTCGGCGGTGTCGTCGGGGTCGACGCCGGCGACCACCAGGGCGTCGAGGCCGGCCCGGACGATGGCTTCGGCGTCGAGACCGCCTTCACCGGGGAGCAGGTCGGCCTCGACCGCACCCCGGTCGCCGGCGCGACGCGGCACCCAGGCGAGCTTCGCACCGGTGCGGTCGGCGAGCTCGGCTGCGGCGGAGTAGCCGCCGGGGCTGGTCGCCAGCCGCTCGCCGACCAGGATCACCGAAGCCTCGGTGACCCCGCTGACCTGCGACAACACGTCCTTCTCGGCACCGGGAGCGGTCCGGACGACCTCGGCTCCGAGCTTGCGAGAGCCTTCCGAGGCGTACGGGCTGAGGGTGGTGATCCGCAGGCCGTTCCGGTTGGCCTTGCGCAGCCGGAGGAAGAGCGTCCCGGCCTCGTCCTCGGGCTCGAGGCCGGCCAGGACGACATGGTCGGCGGCGTCGAGATCGGCGTAGGTGACGCTCGTCCCTGCCACTCGCGAGCGCAGGAACCCGATCTCCTCCTCCGACAGCGGACGGGCACGGAAGTCGATGTGCGGCGTGCGGAGCGTGTCGCGCGCGAACGTGGCGTACGCCTTGGCGTCCTCCAGCGTCAGGCGGCCACCGGGCAGCACGCCCACCGAGCCGGCACCGGCCAGCCCGGCGGCGGCGACGGCCACGGCCTCCAGCCACGACGCCGGCCGGAGCTCGCCGTCCTCACGGACCATGGGCGTCGTGAGCCGGTCGCGGACCGCGTATCGGAAGCCGAAGCGGTCCTTGTCGGAGATCCACTCCTCGTTGACCTCGGGATCGTTGCCGGCGAGGCGGCGCATGACCTTGCCACGGCGGTGGTCGATCCGGATCGCGGCGCCGCAGGCGTCGTGCTCGGCGACGCTCGGGGTCGAGACCAGATCGAAGGGCCGAGCCCGGAACCGGTAGTCGTCCGAGGTCAGCGCTCCGACCGGGCAGATCTGGATCACGTTGCCGGAGAAGTAGGACGAGAACGGTTTGTCCTCGGCGATGCCGATCTGCTGCTGGGCGCCACGCTGGATCAGCGCGATCCCCGGGTCGCCCGGGATCTCGGCGGCGAAGCGGGTGCAGCGCTGACAGACGATGCAGCGCTCCCGGTCGAGCAGCACGTTGGGCGAGAGGTTGATCGGCTTCGGGAACGTACGCTTCGTCCCCTCGAACCGGGTCTCGCCCTGGCCGTGGGACATCGCCTGGTTCTGCAGCGGGCACTCGCCGCCCTTGTCGCACACCGGGCAGTCCAACGGGTGGTTGACCAGGAGAAACTCCATGATCCCCTGCTGCGCCTTCACGGCCGTGGAGTTCTGCGTCTCCACCACCATGCCCTCAGCGACGGGGATGGTGCAGGAGGCCTGCGGCTTCGGGAACCCGCGGCCGTTGCCCGCGTCGGGGATGTCGACCAGACACTGCCGGCAGGCTCCGACGGGCGCGAGCAGCGGGTGGTCACAGAAGCGCGGGATCTCGATCCCGGCCTCCTCGGCCGCCCGGATCACCAGCGTGCCCTCGGGCACGGTCACATCGGCGCCGTCGATCTTGAGCGTCACATCAGTCACTGCTTGGCCTCCGCCCATGCGGTCGACTTCTTGGCGTCGAAGGGACAGCCACCCTGCTCGAGATGGGCGAGGTATTCGTCCCGGAAGTACTGGATCGAGCTCGTGATCGGGCTCGTCGCACCATCGCCCAGCGCACAGAACGAACGGCCGAGGATGTTGTCGCACTGGTCGAGCAGCAGGTCGAGATCCTCCGGCTTGCCGTCACCCTTCTCCAGCCGCTCCAGCACCTGCACCAGCCACCAGGTTCCCTCGCGGCACGGGGTGCACTTCCCGCACGACTCGTGCTTGTAGAACTCCGTCCACCGCAGCACCGCACGCACCACGCACACGGAGTCGTCGAAGATCTGCAGCGCGCGGGTGCCGAGCATCGAGCCGGCCGCGGCCACCCCCTCGAAGTCGAGCGTCACGTCCAGGTGCTCCTGGGTGAACAACGGGGTCGAGGAGCCACCCGGGGTCCAGAACTTCAGCTCGTGACCCTCCCGGATCCCGCCGGCCAGCTCGATCAGCTTGCGCAGCGTGATGCCGAGCGGTGCCTCGTACTGCCCCGGCTTCTTGACGTGACCGGAGAGCGAGAAGATGCCGACGCCGGCCGACTTCTCGGTGCCCATACCGGCGAACCAGTCGGCGCCGTTCTTCACGATCGCCGGCACCGAGGCGATCGACTCGGCGTTGTTGATCACCGTCGGGCTCGCGTAGAGACCGGCGACGGCCGGGAACGGCGGCCGCAGGCGAGGCTGGCCGCGGCGTCCCTCGAGCGAGTCGAGCAGCGCGGTCTCCTCACCACAGATGTAGGCCCCGGCACCGGCATGCACGACCAGCTCGAGGTCGTAGCCGGAGCCGTGGATGTTCGTGCCGAGATGGCCGGCCTCGTAGGCCTCGCGCACCGCAGCTCGAAGCCGCCGGATCACGTGCAGCACCTCGCCGCGTACGTAGATGAAGGCCCGCTCCGCGCGGATGGCGTAGGAGGAGATGATCACGCCCTCGACGAGCGTGTGCGGGCTCGCCATCATCAGCGGGATGTCCTTGCAGGTGCCCGGCTCGGACTCGTCGGCGTTGACCACCAGATAGCGCGGCTTGGGGTTCTCGGGGTCGGGTGGCGGCAGGAAGCCCCACTTCACCCCGGTCGGGAACCCGGCGCCTCCGCGACCGCGGAGCCCGGAGTCCTTCACCATCGTCTGTACGTCCTCGGGGGCCATCCCGAGCGCGACGTCGAGCGCGTCGTAGCCGCCCTGATCGGCGTAGGCGGGCAGCGTCCAGGCCCGCTCGTCGCCCCAGTTGGCGGTCAGCACCGGAACAAGTACGTCACTCATTGGACTCCCCCTCGCTGGTCGAGCCGCCGGAGCCGCTAGGCGGAGGCGTGTCGAGCGGTGTATCGAGCTTGTCGAGATGACCACCACGGTCGCTGTCGGCGCTCGATGGGACTGTGTTGGTCTCGACACCGCTCGCTTCGCTCGCGGGCTCGACCAGCGTGGCGGTGGCGATCTCAAGCCCTGCAAGTGACGCCGATCCGGCGGCGGGCCCCTGGTCGACGAGGCCGTCCTCGAAGCCGGCGAGGACCCGCTCGGCCTCGCGCCAGCTCGTGATCCGCGCGCCGCGGGAAGCCACGACCTCGCGGCCCTCGCGCAGGTCGTCGACCAGCTGCGAGGCCGACTCGGGGGTCTGGTTGTCGAAGAACTCCCAGTTGACCATCACCACGGGCGCGTAGTCGCAGGCCGCGTTGCACTCGATGTGCTCGAGCGTGATGCTGCCGTCGGCGGTCGTCTCGTCGTTGCCGACCTCGAGCTTCTCGCGCAGGCAGGCGAAGATCTCGTCGCCGCCCATCACCGCGCACAGCGTGTTGGTGCAGACGCCGACGTGATGACGACCGACAGGGTGGCGCTTGTACATCGTGTAGAACGTCGCCACCCCGCTCACCTCGGCCGGGGTCAGGCCCAGGACCTCGGCGCAGGCATGGATGCCCTCGGGCGTGACCCGGCCCTCCACCGACTGCACCAGGTGGAGCATCGGCAGCAGCCCGGACCGGGCCTGGGGATAGCGAGCGGCGATCTCGCGCAGCTCGTCGTAGGTCTCAGCAGCGAGCGTCATCGGTCGACGCCTCCCATCACCGGATCGATCGACGCGATCGCCACGATCACGTCGGCCACCATGCCGCCCTCGGACATCACGCTCGTGGCCTGCAGGTTGGTGAACGACGGGTCCCGGAAGTGGACCCGGTAGGGCTTGGTGCCGCCGTCGCTGACCACGTGAGCACCGAGCTCTCCGCGCGGCGACTCGATCGCGGCGTACGCCTGGCCGGCAGGCACCCGGAAGCCCTCCGTCACCAGCTTGAAGTGGTGGATCAGGGCTTCCATCGACTCGCCCATGATGTGGCGGATGTGGTCGAGGGAGTTGCCCTGGCCGTCGGGGCCGACGGAGAGCTGCGAGGGCCAGGCGATCTTCTTGTCGGCCACCATCACGGGGGCGCCGTCGAGATCCTTGAGCCTCTTGAGAGCCTGCTCCATGATCCGCAGCGACTCCCACATCTCGGCCAGCCGGATCCGGAACCGACCGTAGGAGTCGCAGGTGTCCCAGGTGATGACCTCGAAGTCGTAGTCCTGGTAGCCCGAGTAGGGCTGGGTCTTGCGCAGGTCCCACGGATAGCCGGTCGCGCGCAGGATCGGCCCGGTCAGACCAAGCGCGAGGCAGCCCTCCAGATCGAGGTAGCCGACCTGCTCCAGGCGGCCCTTGAAGATCGGGTTGGCGTTGCAGAGCGCGGCGTACTCGGTCAGGCGCTTCTTCATCAGCTCGATGAACTCGCTCACCCGCGCGACCGTGCCCTCCGGCACGTCCTGGGCGACACCGCCGGGGCGGATGTAGGCGTGGTTCATCCGCAGACCGGTGATGAACTCGAACAGGTCCAAGCACAGCTCACGCTCGCGGAACCCGATCGTCATCACGGTCAGCGCGCCGAGCTCCATGCCACCGGTCGCGATCGCCACCAGGTGGGAGGAGATCCGGTTGAGCTCCATCAGCAGGACCCGGATGACGTCCGCCTTCTCCGGCACCTCGGCGCCGATGCCGAGCAGCTTCTCCACCCCGAGGACGTACGCCGTCTCGTTGAAGATCGGGGACAGATAGTCCATCCGGGTGACGAAGGTCGTGCCCTGGGTCCAGGAGCGGAACTCCATGTTCTTCTCGATGCCCGTGTGCAGGTAGCCGATCCCGGCACGCGCCTCGGTGACGGTCTCGCCCTCGAGCTCGAGGATCAGCCGGAGCACCCCGTGGGTCGAGGGGTGCTGCGGGCCCATGTTGACGACGATCCGCTCGTCCTTGACGTCCTTGAGGGCGTCGGTCAGCTCGTCCCAGTCCTGGCCGGTGACGGTGAACGTACGTCCCTCGTCTTCTGTCGTCGTCATGAGTAGCTCCTGCGGGTGTCCGGCGGCGGGATCGTGGCGCCCTTGTATTCCACCGGGATCCCGCCCAGCGGGTAGTCCTTGCGCTGCGGGTGGCCAGGCCAGTCATCGGGCATCAGGATCCGGGTCAGTCCGGGGTGGCCGTCGAAGACGATCCCGAACATGTCGTAGGTCTCGCGCTCGTGCCAGTCGAGCGTCGGATAGATGCCCACCGCGCTCGGCACGTGCGGGTCCTCGTCGGGCGCGCTCGTCTCCACCCGCACCCGGCGGTTGTACGTCATCGAGAGCAGGTGGTAGACCGCGTGCAGCTCCTTGCCCTCGTCGTCGGGATAGTTCACGCCCGAGACCCCCGAGCAGAGCTCGAAGCGCAGCTCGTCGCGGAGCACCTGCAGAGCCTCGAGCAGCCGCTCGCGGCGTACGTGGAAGGTCAGCTCGCCACGGTGGATGACCGCCTCCGCCTCGGCGAAGGCGAGCGCGTCGGCGATCTCCTTGAACCAGCCTCCGTAGGGCTGCACACCGACGTCGCTGGTGCGGCTCGGCATCGCGTGCTGGCGGGTCAGACCGCCGTAGCCGCTGGTGTCACCGGTGCCCTGCACGCCGAACATGCCGCCAGGCTCGTTCTCGCTCACCGCAGAAGTCCCGTCTGGTCGATCAGCGGCAGCTGGCGCAGCGCCGCGGTCTCGTTGGCGACCTCCTCGTGCTCGGCGTTGACGCCCAGCGAGGTGCCCTGGATCTTGTCGTGGAGCTTGAGGATCGCGTCGATCAGCATCTCGGGACGTGGCGGGCAGCCGGGGAGATACATGTCGACGGGCACGATGTGGTCGACGCCCTGGACGATCGCGTAGTTGTTGAACATCCCGCCGCTGCTGGCGCAGACGCCCATCGCGAGCACCCACTTCGGCTCGGGCATCTGGTCGTAGATCTGGCGCAGCACCGGCGCCATCTTCTGGCTCACCCGGCCCGCCACGATCATCAGGTCGGCCTGGCGCGGAGAGGCGCGAAAGACCTCCATGCCATACCGGGCGAGGTCGTACTTCGGCCCGCCGCTCGTCATCATCTCGATGGCGCAGCAGGCCAGCCCGAACGTCGCCGGCCACAGGCTGGCCTTGCGGAAGTAGCCCGCCAGGCCCTCGACGGTCGTGAGCAGAACCCCGCTCGGGAGCTTTTCTTCGAGACCCATGTCAGTCCCAGTCCAATCCGCCGCGGCGCCACACATAGGCGTACGCCACGAACACCGTCAGCAGGAACAGGCCCATCTCCGCGAGGCCGAACCATCCCATCGCGTCGAACCTGACGGCCCACGGGTAGAGGAAGATGATCTCGATGTCGAAGATGATGAAGAGCATCGCGGTGATGTAGTACTTCACCGGGAAGCGACCGCCCAGCGCTTGCGGCGTGGCCTCGATCCCGCACTCGTAGGGATCCGCCTTGGCCTGGTTGGCGCGACTCGGTCCCACGACCGAGCTCATCACCACCGAACCGACCGCGAAGAGCGTCGCCAGTCCCGCCAACGCGAGCACCGGCACGTAGAGCTCCATCTCGCCTCCTACCCTGAGCGGCCCACCCCTTCTTGAGACTTTGTGAATAGAATCACAATGTGGGCCAACTCACATCCTGCCACTCCTGTGACGGATTGCAAGTGGGTTGCCGAAATGGCGCGCGCACTTTCTCGCCGAGGTTGAAATGTGCACCGGCATCCGGCGGCAAACGCTTGCACCACCACGCATGGCGGGGTTGTGACGGCTCAGACTTGGGAGCTGACGGCCGGCGCCGGCGTGTCGAGGAAGGCTCGGGGGATCACGACGATCCGCTTCTCGACATCGAGCAGTTGGGCGGGACTTCCGTCGGCGTTCGTCTGCATCACTTCGTACGTCACCGTGTGCGCGGTCATCCGCCGCTGCTTGAGCCACCCCTGGTGCCAGGCGACGCTTCCCCACGGTCCCTGGATCTCGAGCGACTCTCCCGCCGACCCGCCGATGGTGGCGCCGAGCGGGTACATCCCCAGCATCCATTGCTCGGCGCCGGCCAGCCGGGACAGCGGCCCCAAGGCGCCGAGCACCGCGAAGTAGATCGCGCCTCGGTAGAAGCCCAAGGTGACGAAAGCCAGGACGACGAGAACCCCGACTGCCGACGTCACGATGGGCGAGAGCCCGATCCGTTCCCGCATCCAGGCGTAGACGAGCCGTCGTCGCATGGCCCGGTCCACCTCGATGCGCACCCCCGACAACTGCGGCTCGATGGATCCTCTGCCACCCGCCGTCTCCAGCTCTCGTCGGATCACCGGACCGATGAGAGGGGCCGGGAGGTCGATCGACCCTGCGATCTCGTCCGGTCCCGCGGGGAGATAGGACGGCACCAGGTGCCCGCGATGCGGCTGCCGACATCTCACCAGCACCGGCCCGACGTCGACTCGGATGAGTCGCCACCAGGGGTAGAAGACCATCCGGTTGGGCGTGCGGATCCCCAGACCGCTCCCCGTCGCCCACGCCGTGAGCGCTGCCCCGACCGGGTAGTCACGCCGCACCGCGCGTCGCACGGTCCACAGCGGCACCACCAGCTGGAGCACGAGAATCGTGCCTCCGAGGATCGCTGCCGTCACAACCCGGAAGGTGTCGCCGATGGCGCCCGGCTCTGGGAGAAACCCCGCGAACCAGACCGCACCCGCCACCATCGGCGGCAGCACCAGCGCCGCGAACAAGTAGCCCGGATCTCGCAACCGCAGCCCTACGAGGGCCCGCCGCATCTGGCGCTGATCCTCAGCCGTGACGGTCCATCCGGTCACCGAACCCGGCACCACATCCATGTCCACCACGGCCTCCTCGACATCGCCGCAGCTCGGCCACCGCACCGTACGGGAAACCCGGGGAGGGATCCGGAGACCCGGGACAGAACCCCACATATGAGCGAAAAGTTGCGTACGCTCGGCGCCCAGGTCGTGCCAGAACTCCGCATGTGCGCGGATGTTGCAGGGTTGTGGTGGCTCAGACCTCGGTGCCGACGGCCGGCGCCGGCGTGTCGAGGAAGGCTCGGGGGATCACGACGATCCACTTGTCGATGCTGGCCAGCCCTCCACGCCGTCTGCGCTGCAAGATCTCGTACGTCACGGTGTGCTCGGTCGCCCGGACCTGCCGTAGCCATCCCCTGTGCCAGGCGACAGATCCCCACGGGCCCTGGATCACGACGGACTCACCCACCAACCCGACAACAGTCGCGCCGACCGGATACATCCTCGCGACCGGCCGCGCACCGCCGAGCAGCGTGGTCACTGTGTTGAGCAGCAGAATCACCATCCAGAAGATCGCAAACCGGTAGGCGCCGTCGATCAGATCGATCGCACACTGGAGGACTGCCAACACCGGGATCAGCCACCGCATCGCGCCCATCTGCCCCCGCATCCACTCTCGGCCAAGCCGCCGCTGAAGCGCGCGATCGATTACGACAGGTACTCCTGGCAGCGAGCCCTCCCCTGACTGCCCACGCGATCCCATCGCCATTTCCCTAGCAATGCCTGGGCCAATCAGCTGGACCGGGAAGTCCACCGACACCGAATGCTCTTCCGGGCCGGCTACGAGGGACAGCGGCACCGCCTGCCTCCACCGACCAACTGGCTGTGGGAACCGCACGAGCACCGATCCCCGATCGACCTGCGTGAGCCGCGACCATGGATAGAAAGCAAGGTGGTTCGGCGTACGAACGCCCATGCCGGACTTGGTCGCCCATGAGGTGAAGGTGGCGCCAATCGGGAAGTCGCGCTCAAGACGGCGGCGCACCGTCCATTCCCCACCCACTAACACGGGCACGAGGACCGCAACCGCCACTGCCGTGGCCGCCTTCGGTCCGATCTCGAGCGGAAGATCGGCACGTGGTGTGGTCAAGGCCCACAGGACGAGTCCCGCAAGGATCGGTGGAATGGCCACCCCGCCAATCCAGAAACCAGGGCTCGCGACCCGAATCCTCATCAGAGCCCGCTTGAGCCGCCGCTGATCTTCGAGCGTCACGGTCCAGTACGTCACCGAGCCCGGCACCACGTCCACATCCACGAGCGGCCCTCCTCAGCACCCCGGACTTCAGAGTCGGGCGCAGCGTAACCGATACCCGGGAGGGAGTATCCCCGTATTCCGACGGCTCGACAAGACCGTCGAAGCCGCACACCGCGCAGAAACGTGCCGAGTCGGCCCGTCCTCACCCCAGTTCTCGCCGAGTCGGCTCGTTATAACGAGCCGACTCGGCAAGATTTTGCGTCAAGATGAGCCGACTCGGCGGGATTGGGCTCAGTCGGGGTCGGGGCGGATCCAGCCCTTGGCGAGACCCGCACGAACGATGGCGTCGGTAGCGGCACCGAGAGTCGTGCTCGCGGCGACGACGCCGGCCTCGCGGGCGCGGACGCGGGACTCGGTGGCGCCGGGCATGCTCCAGGTGCCACCGCGGTTGAGCCAGTTGAGGAGCATCGGCTCGAGGCGGTCCATGGCCTTGCAGAAGCGCGCTTCAGGAGTCGCCGCGGCCTCGAACTCGTCCCACAGGGCGCGGATCTCGCCGGCCTGGTCCGGCGGCAGCATCGTGAAGAGCCGGTCGGCGGCGGCGAGCTCGCGCTCGACCTGGTCGACGACGGCGGCCGGGTCGAAGACCGGGCTGTCGCCGGCGTAGATCTCGATCATGTCGTGGATGATCACGAGCTTGATCGCGTGCCCGACATCGATCGGCTCGTCGGCGTACTCGGCGAGCAGCAGCACCATCAGCGCCAGGTGCCAGGAGTGCTCGGCGTCGTTCTCGCGGCGGTCGGCTGCGGCCAGCGGGGAGGCGCGCAGGATCGTCTTGAGCCTGTCGGCCTCCGCGATGAACTCCAGCTGGGACCGCAGCCTCCCGCCGATCTCGTCCGGGAGCGGGTTCAGGTCCGTGATCAGATCGGCAGGCGAGTCATCCATGGGAGGACGATCGCATGCCGCGTACGCCTGGAGAAACTCGGTCAGCGAACCGACAGGGCCCGCTTGGAGCGGCTCACGTAGGCCGATCCCTCCGGGCCGACGACGGCGTAGGAGTCGCCCATGCGGGAGTTGTACTCCAGGTGAGCACGGCCCCAGAACATGCCGATCCGGATGCCGCCGTACATCCCCGGGGCGGTGAACCAGGCCTCGTCGGGGCCGCCCTCCTCGGAGATGAGCCGGACGTCGAACGTACGCAGCTGGTGCTCGCCACGGAACTCGGCGGTCAGCTCGGCGAGCGTCGTGTTCACGTGGTGGTTGACGGCCTCGAGGTTGTCCCCGAGCGGGGTGCCGGGGCGGAAGTAGGGGTCGAGCATGTCGAGCAGGTGCTCGTGACCTCGTCGCCTGGCGAGCTGGTAGGGCGTCTCGCCGTGGGCGGTGGGCAGCGACCGGACCCCGCCCAGCGAGAGCAGCTCCTGCACCGTCTCCCGCGGCGCACCGAGGTAGGCGGCGTGGTGGAGCGGCGTGAACATCGACTCGCCGCCGATCTTCCAGGTGTTGACGCCGACGGTGTAGTCGTTGCGCACCTGTGAGAGCGCGCGGCGCCAGTCGCCCTGCGCGGCCGCGTCGGTGAGCGAGTCCCTGGCCTTGACCGCTGCGGGCCCGTAGGCCTCGCGAGGCATCAAGATGCCGTCCCATGGCAACGTGGTGGTCATAGTTGAACTTTCGCAGAGATCAAGCGGTGGCGTGATGAAGTGCGACGATTCCACCCGAGAGGTTCGTCCAGGTCGGAGCCTGCCAACCCGCCACGGAGAGCATGTCGGCGAGGCCTGCCTGGTCGGGCCATGCTCGGATGGACTCGGCGAGGTAGACGTAGGCGTCCGGGGAGGACGATACCGCCCGAGCGACCGGCGGCAGCGCCTTCATCAGGTATTCCACGTAGACCGTCCGGAACGGCTTCCAGGTCGGGTGCGAGAACTCGCAGACCACGATCCGGCCACCGGGGCGGGTGACCCGGCGCAGCTCACGCAGGCCGGCCGCGGGGTCGACGATGTTGCGCAGCCCGAAGGAGATCGTGACCGCGTCGAAGGTCGCATCGCGGTAGGGCAGCCGGGTGCCGTCGCCGGCCGTGAACGGCAGGTGGGGCTTGGCCTTCTTGCCGACCTGGAGCATCCCGATCGAGAAGTCCGTCGGCACGACGGAGGCGCCCGCGTCCAGGAACGGCTGGGACGAGGTGCCGGTACCGGCGGCGAGGTCGAGCACGAGCTCACCCGGCTTCGGGGCGACGGCCTTGATGACCTCGCGACGCCAGCGTCGGTCCTGGCCGAGCGAGAGTACGTCGTTGGTCACGTCGTAGCGCTTGGCCACGGCGTCGAACATCCGACGAACCTCGCCGGGCTGCTTGTCCAGATCTGCTCGGGTCACGGGCTGATTCTGTCTCGGGTCGGTGTCCGGGACCGAAATCAGGCGAGCTTCTCGAAGATCTCGTCGGCGTACTTCGCCGCGTCTTCCTTCGAGGCGGCGGTCGCCTGGACGGTCAGGTCGTCGGACGCGTGCGAGCAGGTCGCCTGGGTCTGACCGGTCGACTGGTCGGCGCTGGAGTAGCAGACGTTGTCGCGCACCTTGGAGACCTCGCCACCGCCGTAGTAGGCGCTGCCGTCACCGGCGAAGGCACGGATCATCACGGACTTCTTCATGTCTTTGGTGATGTAGGTGCGCGAGGCCATCGAGAAGCCGAGCGCGTCGGACACGTTGCGGTCCTCGGTCTTGGAGCTGGCCGCGTTCTGCTTGATGAA
Source organism: Nocardioides sp. NPDC047086 (assembly GCF_040643685.1). Classification (NCBI taxonomy): domain Bacteria; kingdom Bacillati; phylum Actinomycetota; class Actinomycetes; order Propionibacteriales; family Nocardioidaceae; genus Nocardioides; species Nocardioides sp. NPDC047086. The sequence goes on along the minus strand of NZ_JBEYUV010000024.1, from coordinate 71,061 downwards.
CAGGTCCAGCTGCTCCTCGGACGCACCCTGCTTCTTGATCACGTCGAGGTCGTAGGAGGACTTCTTGTCCGCCGGCTTGTAGCCGCCCGGCAGCGTCTCCGGGAGCGTGATCTTCACACTCGAGTGAGATTCGGAGTCGCCAACCCACCGTGGCAGGCCTACGCCCAGCACGACGAAGAGGGCCAAGGCGATGATGCCGAGGGTGATGCCGTTCTCTGCGATGAACGACTGCTCTTTGTTGGTACTCACGCCTGGGCACGCTACAACCCACATGGTGATGGATGGCAACTGGGGCGGATGCCACATACATCACTTCGACTCGTCCTCGCCGACACCACGCCGATACCCTGGGGGTGTGAGTGAGTCTGAGCAGCGGTCCCTGGTAGCCACCACCGTGGCCCTCGATGCCGGGTCGGAGACGCTCGACGACCTGCTCGCGCTGCTGCCCGCCCGCCGGCGCGTCCTGTCCTGGGTCCGCCACGGCGAGGGCCTGGTCGGCTGGGGCACCGCCGCCGAGATCCGTACGTCCGGACCGGAGCGGTTCGCGCATGCGGCCAAGTGGTTCGAGGAGCTGGCCGCGGTCTCGACGGTCTCCGATCCGGTCGACGAGCCCGGCACCGGGCTGGTCGGCTTCGGCTCCTTCGCCTTCTCGGACCTGCCGGGTTTCTCCGTGCTCAAGGTGCCCGCGGTGGTCGTCGGAAAGCGTGGTGACGTCGCCTGGGTGACCACCGTGGGCCCGGCCGCCGTGCCACCTCCTCCGCTGACGCCGGCCCCGGCGCCGGAAGCACCGCGCGACGTCGTCTTCGCCGATGCGTACGTCGACGGCGAGCACTGGATGCGGATCGTCACCGACGCCGTGAGCCGGCTCCAGCACGGAGACCTCGACAAGGTCGTCCTCGCCCGCGACCTGCTCGCCGCGGCCAGCGCCCCGATCGACATCCGCGCCGTGCTGCGGCGGTTGGCCGCTGCGTACCCGACCTGCTGGACGTTCCACGTCGACGATCTCTTCGGCGCGACCCCCGAGCTGCTCGTACGCCGCGAGCGCGGCCTGGTCACCTCCCGCGTGCTCGCGGGCACGATCTGGCCGACCGGCGAGGAGAACCTCGACTCGGCCCTCGCCGCCTCGCTGGCCGAGTCCTCGAAGAACCTCGAGGAGCACGAGTACGCCGCCAGGTCGGTCGCCGACGCCCTGGAGCCGCACTGCTCCTCGATGAACGTGCCCGAGGCCCCATTCGTGCTCAAGCTCCCCAACGTGATGCACCTGGCCACCGACATCACCGGTGTCGCCAGCGACGGGGTGAGCTCGCTGGACCTGGCCGCCGCGCTGCACCCCTCGGCCGCGGTCGGCGGCACCCCGCGCGAGGACGCCGTCGCGCTCATCGCCGAGATCGAGTCGATGGAGCGCGCCCGCTACGCCGGACCCGTCGGCTGGATGGACGCCACCGGCGACGGCGAGTGGGGTATCGCGCTGCGTACGGCCGAGATGATCGACGACCGCACCGCCCGCCTCTTCGCCGGCTGCGGCATCGTGGCGAGCTCCGACCCGGAGACCGAGCTGGCCGAGACCCAGGCCAAGTTCGTCCCGATCCGGGACGCACTGTCCTAACCTCCGTTCATGGAGAACTCGGACGGCCTCATCCGTACAGCCCTGCGCGAAGGAGAGGAGAACGCCGACCGGCTGGCGCGGACGCAGCTGCTCACGATTCCGTTCCTGATCGTCGCGATGATCTCGGTGCCGGCGTACCGGATCGTCCACGACGACGGTGAGGACGGCGACAGCTACGGCTTCTGGTCGGCGGTCGCATGGTTGGGCGACCGGCCTGACGACGCCCCGGGTGCCTACAAGCTGCTGGTCGTCGCCGCGGTGCTGACGATCCTCTTCGCCGTGGCGGCCGCGGTGATGGGCCTCTACTTCGCCTACTCCCGGAGCAACCACCCCGCCGTCGAGATCGGGATCGCGATCGTGTCGGGGGCGCTGCCGAGCGCCATCGCCGTGATCGGCGTGGTCGCGCTGCCCGAGGACTCCGCGGTGCAGATGGGCTGGGGCGTACTTCTTCCGGTCTTCCTCGGCCTGTGGCTCGCCAACATGGTCCGCTCCGACGTCTAGAGGCTCCGCGATAGATTCGGCGGCATGAGGATCACGAAGTTCGGCCATGCCTGTGTCCGGATCGAGCACGACGGGGCGGTGGTGGTCGTCGATCCGGGCGTGTTCACCCAGCCCGAGGCGCTGGACGGCGCCACGGCGGTGCTGATCACCCACGAGCACCCCGACCACTACAACCCGGCCCTTCTGGAGGGCAACGACGCGCCGGTCTACACCATCGGCGCGGTCGCGGCGCAGATCCTGAAGACGGCTCCGGCGGTCCACGAGCGGACCACGGTCGTGAAGCCGGGCGAGTCGTTCGACGCCGGCCTCCCGGTGACCGCGGTCAACGACAAGCACGCGGTCATCCACCCCGACCTGCCCCACTTCGACAACTCGGGCTACCTGATCACCGCCGGCGACCAGACGATCTTCCACCCGGGCGACGCGCTCGACGGCCCGGGTCAGGCGGTGGACGTACTCTTCCTGCCCGTCTCCGCCCCGTGGGCGCGCTCGAGCGAGCTGATCGACTTCGCCCGTGAGGTCGGCGCCTCCCGGACGGTCGCGATCCATGACCGGGTCTACTCCGAGGCCGGCTCCGGCATCTTCGACACCCAGGCGGCCGCCCTGATCCCGGCCGAGCGCGGCTACGTACGTCTCGCGGACGGGGCTGACCTCTGATGGCCATCGTCGCGGTTCTGTACGCCTACAACGACCTCCCCGACGTACGCGCCGAGCATCTCGACGCCCATCGCGGGTTCCTGGCGAGCCAGGACGACCTGGTGCTCTCCGGCCCGACCTCCGACGGCTCCGGCCTGCTCGTCTTCGAAGGCGAGCTCGCCACCGTCGAGGCGACCGTGGACGACGACCCGTTCCTCGCGGTCGGGCTGATCAAGGAGCGCCGCATCTTCGAGTGGACCCCGGTCCTCGGCTCCTGGAAGGCCCAGCTGGCTCTGTGAGGACCGGGGTCCGCCCCCGAAGGAATCACCCCCGGGCGAGCGCCTGGAGGCGGTCGTACGCGCCGTTGAACGTGTTCTGGTCCAACGGCGAGGAGGTGTACTGCCAGAAGGTGTAGTAGCCCCAGCCGGCCGGCAAGGTGCCCGGCGTGCTGGCGTAGCGCGCGATCCAGAGCGGGTGGGCGCTGGCGAACTGCGAGGTGTTGCCGGTGCAGGTCGTCCACCAGTCGGTGGTCGTGTAGATGACCGCGTCACGGCCGGTGCGGGCGCGGTAGCGGTCCAGAAACGCCGCGATCCACGAGCGCATCGAGGCCTGAGAGAGGCCGTAGCAGGTGCCGCCCGAGTAGGGGTTGTACTCGATGTCGAGCACTCCCGGGAGCGTCTTCCCGTCGGCCGACCAGCCGCCGCCGCTGTTGACGAAGTAGTCGGCCTGCACCGCGCCACCGGAGTCGGACGGGTTGGCGAAGTGGTAGGCGCCGCGGATGAAGCCCTGGTTGTACGACCCGTTGTACTGCTGCGGGAAGTAGGTGCTGTTCTTGTAGTAGGTGCCCTCGGTCGCCTTGACATAGGCGAACCGCTTCCCCTGACCCCACCAGTAGGCCCAGTCGACGTTGCCCTGGTGGCCGGAGACGTCGATGCCGCTCACGGTTGCCTGGGCGCTGATCGGCGGGGCGTTCCTGGTGCCGCCCTCGGCGTCCGAGCCCGACGTCGACCAGCCGACGTACGCCCCGTGCTCGAGGGTCACGCCGTGGGACCTCGCCATCTGAGTGAGGTGGCGCTCGTCCTTCTCGGCGGCACCGGCGGACTGGGTCGGGGAGAGGGAGATGGCGAGGAGGAGACCCGCGGTTATCGCGGTCACTCTCATGGATCTGCGACGCGTTGGACTCATGGGGCTAGGCCTTTCCCGAGGAGGAAACTTGCACTGTGAGACATCGTGGCTGGGAAACATGGTGCCGCAACCGATGTCCCCCGGGGAACGTTTCCGGTAAGCAAGTTACTCAACCAAATGGTTGACAACAGCGAGCGGGCCACCCTAGCCTTGTTGTCAACCGATTGGTTGAGGAGTACGAGATGAGCGACGACAGACTTTCCCGAGTCTTTGCGGCCCTGGCGGACCCGACCCGGCGCGACCTGGTCGCTCGACTCTCGTCGGCCGACGCGACGGTCGGCGAGCTCGCGGCGCCGTACGACGTCAGCCTCCAGGCGGTCTCCAAGCACCTCAAGGTGCTCGAGGACGCCGGCCTGGTGAGCCGGGAGTCGCGCCGCGCGCCCGTACGCCTCGAAGCGGAGGTGTTCGACCTCATGACCAAGTGGATCGACAGATATCAACAGCAGGCCGAGGAGCGCTACCAGCGCTTGGACGCACTGCTCGCCGAGATGCAGGAAGACCGACCAGCCCGAGAACCAGCACGAGAAGAGGACGCATCATGACCACCACGAAGAACCAGACCACGATCGAGGCCTCCAAGGAGACCCCCACGATCACCATCGTTCGCGAGTTCGACGCTCCGCCGGAGCTCGTCTTCCGCGCCCACGCCGAGAAGGAGCTGTACGCCAAGTGGCTCGGGCCTCGCGACGTCGGGATGCACATCACCGAGTGGGACTTCCGCACCGGTGGCTCGTGGGCCTACTCCGCCGAGCGCGACGGTGACGAGTTCACCCAGTTCTTCGGCAGCTTCCACGAGGTGCGCGAGAACGAGCGCATCGTGCAGACCTTCACCTGGCGCGGCGCGCCCGACGGGGCCTCGCTGGAGTACCTCACCCTCGAGCCGCTCCCCGGCGGTCGCACCCGGCTGACAGGCCTCAGCGTCGTCGAGTCCTTCGAGACGCAGGCCGCGATCATGGCCAGCGGCATGGACAAGGGCGTCGTCCAGGGCTACGAGCAGCTCGACGAGCTCCTCGCGGAGCTCTCGTGAGCGCCGCAGCCCTGAGCATGCGCGAGCAGCACGCGTACGACGCGGCCCGGTTCGCCGAGCTCGTCGCCACCGCCGCCCCCGAGGACTGGGCCCGGCCCAGCCCGGTGGCGGCGTGGACCGCGCTGGACGTGGTCTCGCACCTGGTCGGGTGGCCGCGCGACTTCCTCCGCGCCTCGGCCGACCTGGAGCTGGCGCCGCTCGATGTCGCCGCGGACCCGGTCGCCGCCTGGAAGACGCACACCGCCGACGTCCAGGGTCTCTTCGACGACCCCGCCGGCCGGATGATCTCCAACCCCCACATGGGCGACAAGCCGCTCGACGTGGCGCTCTCGGAGATCTACACACCCGACATCTGGATGCACTCCTGGGACCTCTCCCGCGCCCTGGGGCACGACTACGACCTCGGCGCCGAGCGTGCCGCGGCGATGCTGGCCGGCGCCGCCGCCATGGAGGACGCCATGCGCGCCTCGGGCCAGTTCGGCCCGCGTGTCGAGGTCCCCGCCGACGCCACCCCTCAGGAACAGCTCCTCGGCTTCATCGGCCGAGACCCCTACTGGGCTCCGTGACCCTCCTCGCCGAGTCGGCTCGTCATGACGGGCCGACTCGCGCTGATCAGGAGAGTGCGAGCGAACCGACGCCGGAGGTGTAGTGGGTGGCGTACGTCAGCTGCATCGGCTCGGCTCCGGGCGCGAGCAGGATCGTGGCGGCCTGCTGGATGTAGTCGCCCTCGACGTGGACGCTGACGTGGCAGGCGCGCTCGGCGGGGATCTCGAACGACACGGTGCCCCAGTAGACGACGTACTGCCGTCCGTCGATGCTCGCGATCGGAGGGAGCTTGCCCGGGTTGTTGGCCAGCATCACGTTTCCGCTGGTCAGGTGGAGCACCAGGATGCGCTTCGCGCCGGTGTAGTACTCGACGTAGGGCACCACTCCCGGCCACTGCGGCTGTTCTGTCACGAGGTCACTGTGCCATGTCAGGAACGGGCGAGGGCGCGGATGGCGAGGTCGAGGTCGCGGCGACCCGCTCGGGAGACCACGGCCTCGACGACCTCGATGCCGCCGTTCGGGGAGGCGAGGGCGGCCTCGAGCTCGGGCACGGAGGTGACCGCGAGGTGCGGGATGCGGTGGGCGGCGCAGAGGGCTTCGAGGGAGGTCCCGTGCGGGGTGCCGAAGAGGCGCTCGAAGCTGTCGGCGTAGTCGTCGGCGCCCTGCTCGAGGGAGGCGAAGATCGAGCCGCCGTCGTCGTTGGCGACCACGATGGTGAGGTCGGGGCGGACCTCCTCGGGGCCGAGCAGGAGACCACCGGCGTCGTGCAGGAAGGTCACGTCGCCCATCAGCGCGAGCGCCCGCGTCGACGACGCGCGGCCGGCGGCCGCACCGATCGCGGTCGAGACGATGCCGTCGATGCCGGCCAGGCCGCGGTTGGCGATCACCTTCCGTCGCCCGCCGACGCGGTTGGGCCGCATCATCAGGTCCAGGTCGCGTACGGGATTGGAGGGGCCGAGCATCAGCAGCCCGCCGTCGGGCAGGGCCCGGGCGACACAGCCGGAGACGTCGTACGCCGTCATCTCCTGCTGCTCGTGGAGCAGCCGGTCCACCTGGCGGCTGAGCTCGCGATCCGCTGAACGCCACTCGTCCAGCCACGCCGGATCGGGCTCGCCCTCGACGTGGAGCCGGGTGCTGATCGTGCGGTCGACCCGGAACGGGCGCGCGGGCCAGACGCCGCCGACCGGGGCCGCGATGACCTCGATGTCGGCGCGGGCGAGCAGGTTGGTGACCGGGCGGGAGAGGGTGGGGTGGCCGTAGACGACGACCCGCTCGATCCGTTCCGCGAGCGGTGACTCGAGCAGCAGCCGGTAGGAGCGCAGCGCGTTGTCGCCGGTGCGCGCGCCCGAGGAGGGCTCGGCGAACAGCGGCCAGCCGCCGTCCTGGGCGAGGATCCGGGAGGGCGGACCGGCGTCGTCGCCGGCGACGACGACCGTGCGCGGCGTCCCGGCACCGGTCGGGATCGACTCGTGGATCATCAGCTCCGGACGGACCGGCTCCGGACGGACCGCGATCTCCCCTGGCTGCCACCGGTCGGGCGGGGTCAGCGGGTCGTCGAGCTGGAGGTTCCAGTGGACGGGGCCACGTGCGGCATCGAGGGCGTCGACGTCATTCGCGGACGGAGCCTCGGCGAGGTCGACGGTCTGCACCAGCCGCCCGAAGATGCCGACCTGGTCGGTGACCTGGTTGGCGCCGGTCTCGCGGAGCCGGGCCGGCCGGTCGGCGGTGACGACGGCCAGCGGGACGCCCGCGTGCGCCGCCTCGAGGGTGGCCGGGTGCAGGTTGGCGACCGCGGTGCCGGAGGTGCACATCACCGCCGCGCGCGAGCCGACCTTGGTCAGGCCGAGCGCGAAGAAGCCGGCGGACCGCTCGTCGATCCTGGTGTGCAGACGCACGCGTCCCGCTCGCGCCGCGTCGAGGACGGCGAAGGAGAGCGGCGCGTTGCGTGATCCCGGCGCGACGACGATGTCGGTGACCCGTGCCTCGAGCAGAGCGGTGACGACCGCTCGGGCGAGCTCAGTAGCAGTAGGCATGCATCCTCCTCGGGGCGTTCCCGCCATGGCGGGAAAGTGGTCGGCTCACCGGAGCGCTTCCCGGTAGGAACGCACGTCCGCCAGACGCCGCCGCCAGAATTCCGTACGCTCCGGGGCGGCCCGCAGCGCCGGGCCGGCGAGCAGGCGCTCGGGGACGGGCGAGACCGGGAGCACCGGCAGGACCCCACCGGACGGAAGGAGCGGAGCGGCGGCGATGTCCTCGGTGAACATCGAGACCGTGCCGAGCCCGCAGGCGTAGGGCAGCTCGGGCAGCGCCGCCGCGAGCGCGATCCCGGCGGCCATCCCGACCGAGGTCTCCAGCGCCGAGGAGACCACGCACGGCAGCCCGATGTCCTCGGCGATCCGCAGACAGGCGCGTACGCCGCCCAGCGGCTGCACCTTCAGCACCGCCACGTCGGCGGCCTCGAGGTCGCGTACGCGATAGGGGTCCGCGGCCCGCCGGATCGACTCGTCCGCGGCGATCGGGACCTCCACCTTGCGGCGTACGTCGGCGAGCTCCTCGACCGTGGGGCAGGGCTGCTCGACGTACTCGAGCCCGCCGGCCGACCGGTCCAGCACCGCGATCGCGGCGACCGCCTCGTCGACCGTCCAGAGCCCGTTGACGTCGATCCGCACCTTGCCGCCGGGGCCGAGGGCGTCCCGGACCGCCTCGACGCGAGCGATGTCGTCGGCCAGGCTCTGGCCAGGATCGGCGACCTTCACCTTGGCGGTCGCGCACCCGGACCGGGTGACGATCTCGTGGGCGCGCTCCGGGCCGACCGCCGGCACGGTGGCGTTGACGGGCACGGCCTCGCGTACGGGCGCAGGCCAGTCCCCCGCGGCCGCCTCCTCGGCGCAGCGCAGCCAGGGCTCGATCTCGGGAGTGTCGTAGTCGAGGAACGGCGACCACTCGCCCCATCCGCCGGCGCCCTCGAAGCGATGTATCGAGCCTGTCGAGATGACGAGGCCCTCGCGCTCGGTGATCCCACGGAAGCGGGTCGTCATCGGCAGCGAGAAGACATGCAAGCTCATCGCGGCTCCTCGTCGCTCGTGGCCAGGCTCAGCAGGGCCTGCCGGTCGGGTTTGCCGTTGCCGAGGAGCGGGATCGCCTCGAGTGCGAGGACCTGCCGGGGCGCCCACGAACGCGGATGCTCCGCGGCGACCCACTCCCGGACCGCGGCGGCGTCGATGTCGCCGACGACGAAGGCGACCAGCCGCTGGCCCCACTCCTCGTCGGGGGTGCCGAGTGCCTCGGCGGCCTCGACGGCCGGGTGCTCGCGGAGCCTCCTCGCGACGAGCGCCGCCGGCACCTTCACGCCGCCGGTGATCACCATGTCGTCGACCCGTCCGAGGATCCGGAGCCGGCCGTCCTCGTCCAGGGTGCCGGCGTCGGAGGTGAGGAACCAGCCGTCGACCAGCGCTTCCGCTGTCTGCTCGGGGTCGTCCTGGTAGCCGTCGAAGAGCGTCGGGCCGCTGATCCGGACCCGGCCGTCGGCACCGACCACGATCGCGACCCCGTCCAGCGGCATCGCGTCGTAGACGCACCCGCCGCAGGTCTCGGCCGAACCGTAGGTCGCGACGACGTCGACCCCGGCCTCCTCGGCCCGGGTCCGCAGCGACGGGTCGATCGGGCCGCCGCCGAGCAGCAGCGTGTGGAACTCGGCCAGGGCGGCGAGGTCGTCACCACCCGACTCGACGATCCGGTGCAGCTGGGTCGGCACCATCGAGACGAACCGAGGCCCCTCGTTCATCGCCGCTGCGGCCTCGGCGAAGGACCCGTGGGCGGTGGCGATCACCGGCTCGTGGCCGGCCAGCAGCGAGCGGGCGATCACGTTGGCCCCGGCGACGTACGAATCCGGGAGCGTCAGCAGCCACTGCCCGCTCGCCCCGACCCGTCGCGCCGACGCCGCTGCCGACGCCTTCATGGCCTCTCGCGAGAGCATCACCCGCTTGGGCTTACCCGTGGATCCCGAGGTCTCCACGACCCAGTGCTCCGGCCCGCCTCCGGCGAGCCACTCGGCCATCGCGGCGACGGTGCTCTCAGCCCGTTCCACCGCGTCGTCCACACCCCAACGCTATCTCCTGGGGTTCGGGGGTTCGCGGCGGGCCGGCCGACGCTACCCAGCCCCACCGACCGCCTACTGGCCGCGGATGTTGAAGTCGCCCACCAGGCCGTGGTGGTCGGACTGCAGCTTGAACGTGGCGTGGCGGGTGGGGGTGGCGGTCGAGGTCGAGCCGAGGAGCCAGTCGATGGTGCCGCCGCCGTCGTGGGTGGCCCAGCCTTGGGCGGGCGCACCCAGGGTCTCGAAGGAGGAGGTCATCCCGGCCTTGGTCATCAGCGGTTTCGGGCCCCACGGATCCCCGTCGCCCCCATTGCGCGGGTAGGGCGAATTGAGGTCACCGGCGACGAGGACCGGGCCGTACTTCTGCAGCCCCTGCGCCAGTCCGGCGAGCTTCGCGAAGCCGCGCTGGGCCTCGTCCTTACGCGCCTGTGGGCTGTTGGCGGGCGAGGTCATGGTGTGGGTCGAGATCACCGAGATGCGCCCGGAGCCGTCGCTGCTCGCGAGGACCACCCAGGTGGCGTACCTGTTGTCGTTCTTGACGCCCGTCACCGGCTTGGTGAGCTGGACGGTGCCCTTGTCGACCGCCACCCAGCGGTCGGTGCGCCACATGACGACCGGACTCAGCGCCTGACTCCGACGACCGTACTCGTCCTCCGAGGCGCGGTAGGTGCCGTAGCCGCGCACCGAGACGTCGGAGACCGTACGTGACTGGGCCTCGTTCAGGGAGACGAAGTCGGGCCCGTGCTTGATGACCGCGGCGAGGTCGGAGCGGTACTTCGAGCGGGACAGGGAGACCTTGATGTTGGCCTGCGCCAGGCGCACCTGCGGGCCGGAGACTGCGGCCGGGGAGGCGCCGATCTGTCCCGCGCCGGGCAGGCCGCCGACCTGCTTGGTCGCCTCGAGCGTCTTGCCGATGTTCTTCTTCAGCCAGGCCGCGGGGTCGACCTGGTCCTGCAGGTAGCCGCCGCCGTGCGGGTGCACCTCGAAGTGGAGGTGGCAGCCGGTCGAGTTGCCCTCGCTGCCGACCTGCCCGATGACCTGCCCGGCTTTGACCGTCTGCCCCGCGGCCACCGAGAGCGACTGCATGTGGCCGTACCACGTGGTCAGGTTCCCGGGCGCCGTCTGCACCTTCACCAGCCAGCGTCCCGACCAGCCCCAGCTGCCGCCCGACTCGATCACGATGGTGCCGCCGTGGGCCGCCTGGATGGGCGTGCCGCACGGCGCGGAGTAGTCGTTTCCGGTGTGCATGTTGGCCCAGTTGGAGCCGGAGTTGCCGTAGTTGCCCTGGTCGACCGCGAGGCCGGCCTGGATGGGACGGATGACGCTGGTGCTGATCCCGGCCATGCCGATCGTGCAGGACACGTCGGTCGCGGTGGCCGCCAGGTCGGCGGCCGAGACCCCGTCGGCGAGCGCGGCGACGAGCGCCCGCGCCTCGTCTTCGTGCTGGGCGTACGCCAGGGGGAACGCCGAGCGCTGGACCGCCTGCGCGGCCGCGGTGACCTGCATCTTGCGCCAGCCCGGGATGTCCAGGAGGCCGGTGTTGCCGGTGTGGGCGGCCACGCCGTAGAACGCCTGGGCGGACTTGACCGGGTTCGTGATGTCGGCGACCGAGCCCCAGCCGGAGACCGGGCGCTGCTGGAAGAGACCCTGTGAGTCGCGGTCGCCGTAGTTGAGGTTGCGCAGGGTGCTCTCCTGCATCGCGGTCGCGAGCGCGATCACCCAGCCGTAGGCGGGTACGCCGGACTGCTTGCCGACCGCCACGATCGTCCGGGCGTTCTGGATCTGCTCGGTGTCGAACCCGGCGATGCTGCCCTCGGGGACCTCACCATCCGGCCCCAGATTTCCCGCCTGGACCGCGTTGGCCCCACCGACACAGCCCGACTCGGCCTGGTCCTGGGTGCTCTGCTCGGTGCTCGCCAGGCCGCCGATGAGAATCACCAAGGCGCCCGCGACCACCAGGACGAGCGTGGCCGCTCCGGCCACGATCCCCCAGATCAGACGCGCCTTGAAGATCCACATGTCAGCCGCCGGGGAGGATGTTCGCGACGTACCAGACGTTGTCGACCAGCGTCAGGTAGACGATGACCTTCGGACCGTCGGTGGCGACCTCGACGCGTGCCTCCCCGTCGTTCTGCTCGAGCACCTTGGCGGCGCCGACCACCTTGGTCGCCGGCACGGTCGCCGGGTCGGTGGTGCCAAGGGCCTGGGCCAGCGACTCGTCCGGGCGGGCCGCGTTGATCCCGGCCCACCACTGCTCGGTGGTCAGATCCGGACGGGCCCAGGCGACGACGAACTTGGTCGCCAGCGGGGTCGGGTCCGGGACGGGCGCCGGCGAGCCGGCCGCCGAGGCGCTCTGCTGTGCGGACGCGGCACCACGGTCGGGCTGCGCGGCCGGCTCGGCGTCGGGAGCGTCGCTCCACTGGGCGATCAGCCAGATGACGAAGACGATGCCGATGACCACCGAGAAGAACCGGAACGGCGACCTCATGGGCCACCTCAGCACCGGCGCGATGACCTCCCACAGCACACCACGCGTCGTTGTCGACCGCACTACCGGGCTCCTCCTTCAGACCAGCTCGGACCGTTGTCGACGGGCACCGAGCGGTTCCCGTTCGGTGAGTAGATGACGAAGACCGCGTTGCCGTCGGCGTCGTAGTCCACGTTGGCCTCCGCCACCGGCGACTGACGCGGCGGCTCCGGCTCGCGGTCGGCGTAGGCCCCCGCGGTGTAGTCGACCGGGCTCGGCGACTCGGGGAGGCCCTGGTTGTAGACCTGCCCGGCCGCGGTCCCCGGTCGCGCCTCGTCGCGGAAGGCCGGCTCGTCGCGCTCGACGGAGCGCGAGTCGAACCACTGTCCGGCCACCCGCTCGCCCTCTTCGCCGCTCATCGAGGACCCCAGGGCGTACGTCGGTGTGCGGCTCGCGCTCGCACCGGCACCCAGCGCTCCGGCGGCCGTCACCGGCGCCTGGTTGGGCACCTGCTCGGCGGTCATCCTCGGTCGGCTGCCGGTCAGCTCGTGCCCGGGCATGTAGACGCCGCCGGGGCTCGAGACCGATCCGGTGCCCGCCGTGGCACCGCCCGGTACGGGCGGCCGGTCCTCGGTCGCGTCGCGGACCCCGGCCTCGGTGCCCGTCCGGGCACCGACGTACGAGGAGAGCATCGAGGTGAGCCGGCCCATGCCAGGCAGCGGGATGCCGTAGGCGGCGGGCCGGGTCAGGCGCCAGGCCAGCACGGTCAGCACCGCGATCAATGCCAGCTGCAGCACGAACCACATCGTCGAACCCAAGATCGCCGAGTCCAGCCGCAGCAGCAACAACGCGACCAGGAAGTAGATCGGGCCCATCACCAGCGGACCCACCACCCGCTTCAGCATCGCCACCGCCGCGTCGCGCGTGTGGTCCAGCATGAACAGGACCCCCGCCGCCGGCGCGAACGGCACGATCAGCCGGATCAACGCGAACGACAGCAGGATCGCCAATCCGGCCACCAGCAGGAACCCGCACACCACCACGACCACGACCAGGTTCACCAACGCCGTGGTCGCGCGCTGGGACCAGTGCTCACCCTTGAAGTACTCATAGGCGACCGGATCGGACTTCTTGACCGCCTCGGCATGCTCCTTGAACGCGTCCTGCTTGGCCTCCAGGACTTTCTTGCCCTCGCCGTTGGGGTCCTTGCGGTAGGTGTCGTACTCCTGCCAGGAGAAGTGCGTCGACCTGAACACCCGCGGCCCGTACCTCTTCGCGGTGGCCGAGTCCGGGTCACCGAAGGCGCCGGCCAGCCAGGTGCGGTACTGCGTCGAACGCACCACCTCATCCATCTGGCCGTCCACGGCCTTGACCGCATCGGTCTCACCGAAGGTGTCGTCGTTGACGCCGGGCACCGTCCGGCCGTCGTTGAACCCGGTCGCGATCATCCCGGTCGCCGACCGGACCCCCTCATCGACCAGCTTGGTCGACTCGACCGGGTACTGGATCAGCCACGAGGTCACCACCAGCACGCCCAGCGCCCAACCCGCCGCGGTCACCGCCCGCGCGAACCGGCCGTCCCGCGCTCGGATCATCACCGTCGCCGCGACCAGCAACAGCACCACGCTCACCCACGGCGCCCACACCCCATCGGTGACCGCCTTGCTCGCCGCCACGATCGGGTCGTCCAACGCCCTCAGGAACGAGTCCTCCCCGATCACCGCGTTCAACAACGCATGCGACCAGTTCGGCAGGATCCCCGAGATCTCCAGCATGATGTTGCCGATCGAGGTCCCGGCCCCCGCGACGAACTGCCCCGTGCACCCGTTGTCATAGGTCCACCACTGCGGAGTCGTGCCGTAGGCCGACTCCAACGAGACCTCGTCCTTGTTCCGGAACGGATCCAGCTCGTCGTTGATCTTCTCCGGGTCGTTCAGCTCGGTCCCGGCCTTCGACGCCGCCCCCAACGCCGTCATCCGCACGATGAAGCTGCCGTCCCCGTACGGAGAAGCCGGCATCGGCGCATCCAGGTTGTTGCACGCATCGCTCACACCCGAGAGCCCACCCGTCGGATCGAACGGGATCGGGATGTCGATCCCCTTCGGCCCCGCAGCCGCCGCCGGACCGGCGACGGACAGCAGAGCCACCACGAGTACGACGAGGGCAGCGGCCCTGCGGCGCAGGGGTGTCCTGTGGTGAGCGGGGCGCGGCAGCATCAGCCGATCCCATCTCCGGAGAGCTCGGTCCTGGAGTGGTCGGCCGGGTCGCCGCCGATGGCGCGGCTGACGCGGCGCGTCGGGTCGGCGGTGGTGTTGAGCGCCTCCTGCAGACCAGGGTGGTGGTTGAGCGTGACCTTGATGATCTCCATGCCGCCGTGGCCGGTGTCGCCACCGAGGCCGTCGCGGTAGATGAACTCGCGGTAGCCGAGCTGCTCGTCACCCCGCCTCGTGCGTGGCGAGAGACGTGCCAGGATCGACTCGTAGCCCAGTCCCTCGGGCTTGCCGAGCAGCTTGAGCGCGTCGCGCTGGGCGGTCTCGTCCTGCGTACGTCCCACGAAGGCCGCCCCGACGAAGTTGTTGATGTCGGAGCCCAGGATCGCGGAGGCGTTCTGGGTCGAGACCAGCGCGGCACAGTTGTTCTTGCGGGAGTCGCTGGAGAGCTTGTGGACCAGGGCACGCCCGGTGCCGCCGGAAGCCTGGGTGACCTCGTGGGCCTCGTCGAGCGCGAACAGCTTCCGCTCGTTGGGGTCGCTGCGGTAGATCAGGTGCAGCGCGGACCACGCGGCGAGAGTCATGATCGGGCGCGCCATCTGCTCCTCGGCGCTCCACTCCTCGCGCGGCACGTGCTCGGGCGGGGTGTTGAGTCCCTTGAGGTTGTAGAAGGTGAACGGCGTGCCCTTCAGCTCCTCGTCGGACTGGAGGAAGTCGTTGCCGAAGAAGAGGCGACCGAGCTCGCGCTCACGTGCGGCGGCGAGCTCGCGGGCGATCTCCTGATCGCCGCCATCCCCCTCGAAGAGCATCTTCACGATCGTCGAGGTGTCGGCGCCGCGGTCGGCCTGCGCCTCCATGACACGGGCACGGATGCGCTTGAGCACCTCCTCGTTGTTGGCGAGTCCGACCGGGAGGCAGGCGCGGAGCACCGAGACGGTCAGGTCGCGACGCTGCTGTACGGCGGCCGACCGCTCCCGATGGAGCCTCTCCGCGAACTCGTGGTCGGACATCGCCTCGGCCCGGATCAGCTCCGGGTTGGGGTCGGGGACGACGGCGTACGGCGAGAGCGACCCGGGGCGACCGCCGAGGACGTCGACGCTACGGGCGCGGGCGGGCACCTGCCGGCCGTTGAAGATGCCGCCGCCGATCTCGGGCAGCGTCATCAGCCGCTGCAGTCGTCCGGCGGGGTCCATGGCGACGCCGTGGATGCCGGACAGGATCGACATGTAGATGACGACGCCCATCAGGGTCGACTTGCCGGACCCGGGTGTGCCGACCAGCGGGATCAGGCCGGCCTGCTCCATGACCTCGGTGAGGTACCACGGGTCCATCAGCACGGCCCGGGACGCCATCGCCGAGGTCTCGCCGAGGTAGAAGCCGCGCTTGTCACCGACCTCCGCGGTGACCGCCGGGAGCCCGGCGGCGACCTTGAGAACCGGGAACTTCCGGGCGTGGGCGGTCGAAGCGAGCGGCTCGCCCGGGACGAACTCGCGAGCCAGGTGGTACTGCCCCAGCTGGCGGGTGATCTTGATCTGCGGGCGGTAGAGGTCGACGACCTTCTGCGCCTTGTCGAGCGTTTCCGCCTCCGTGCGACCGGTGACGGCGATCCGGTACCAGCCCCTGGTCCGGGTGGACAGGCCGGTGAACTCCGAGCGCATCTCGTCCTCGACGTCGGCGGCTCGGCCGGCCTGGCGGGAGAGCTGCTTGGGAGGCCGCTTGCCGTGGTCGTCGGACCAGTGGCTGACCTGGCCGTCGATGCGGCGGGTCAGGGACGCCATCTCGCGGGAGACGTCCTCCGGCGAGCGAGGCTCGACCCGGAACGACCACTCCACCGGGAAGCCGAGCGCGTCGGTCTTCGCCATCCACGGCGCATGGGTCTCCGGCACCTCGATGTCACCGATCCGGGAGACCGTCAGCACGCACACGTGGCTGGTCTCCTGGCGGCCGCCGATGCTGCTGGTGACCTGCACCGTCGGCGCCAGCGGCTCGGCCGACCAGGCGACCGACTCGAACCACTCGGCCATGTCATCGGTGTCGAGGAAGTTCTGCTGGGCCTCACCCGGCTCGGGCACGGGGATCTTGGCGCCCAGGGAGAGCGAACGGGCGATCATCCACTCCATGTCATGACCGACCGCCGGGCGCGCGGAGAAGCCCGGACGCGACATCACCCGGTTGACCGTGTCGAGGCGCTCGCTGATCGCGGCCATCTCCCGCTCGGCGGCGCCGGCGGAGAACTTCGCCAGCGTCCGCACCGTTGCGTCGCGGCGGCCGAGGTCGACGCCGTAGTAGACGAGCTTGTCGGCCTGGCTGTGCGCCGCCATGTGGGCCTGGTTGCGCGCCATCATCTCCTCGAACCCGGGCTGCGGGTCGGGGGCGTTCGCGAACGCGGCGTGCGCCCAGTGACGTACGGGATAGGGGCGGGTGGTGACCCGGCCGTGGACCGTGTTCCCGACCAGGTCGGCCAGCTGGCTCGCCTGGTCGGTGATCAGGGCCTCGAGGTCGGAGTGGGCGCGGAACGACCAGGTCTGCGGCTCGGCGAGGTACCAGGCGATGATGCGGTCGCTGGTGAAGGTCAGGTGACCGCGCACCTCCTCCAGCGCCCACTTGTCGCCTCTGGGCTCATGGACGCCCTTTGAGTCGTCGCCGCCCCCGCCGAAGACGCGCCTGCGTCCCGGCTTGGGCTTCTCGAAGCCAGGCCCGTAGGCCCGCTCCGTTCGCGGCCGCCTCATGCGGTTCCTCCGTTGTTGGGTGCGTCGTCGCCGTCGAGGCGCTTGCGGTAGTCGTCCACACTCTGCGGGCGCCCGTCAGGCACCGCCCGCTCGTCCTGATTGTCCCTGGGACGCGTACGTCCCGAGGGCGCATCCTCGAAGTCGTCCCATTCCTCGGCGTCGTCGAAGCCTGGCTCCGGTGCGATCACCACGGCCGGTCTGACCGCGTGGGAGAGCGGCTGCCGGGCCGGCTTGGGCGCGGGCTCCTTCCCAGGCTCCGGCGCGGCCTTCGGGGCGGCCTGCTGGGTCGCCGGGGCCGCTGCGGGCGGCGGCGGAGGCGGAGGAGGCGGCGGGGGTGGCGCTGTGGGCTGCACCTTGGGCTGCACCTTGGGCTGGGCCGCGGGCGGAGGCGGCGGTGCAGCGGACGCCGTGGTCTCGGCGGTCGGAGCCGGCGGCGCAGGCGGAGCGACCGGAGCGGCCGGCTCTGTCGGCTCTGTCGGCTCGGGGGACGGCTGCGGGCGCGACGTGGGCTGCTCCGGCTCCTGCCGGGCCTGCCACGGGGCGCCACCCTTCCACGGAACGTCGCGAGGCTCACGCGGCGAGGAGGACGGCCGGCTCGACCAGCCGCCCTTCGCCGGACGTACGCCGGGGGCGTGCTGCTGACTCACCGGCTGGGCCGCGGGCTGGACCGAGAGGTGGGCCGGGAGCGGCTCCTCGACGACCTTCGCCTCGATCACGGGGCGCACGGGCGCAGCCTTGCCGCGCACCGGCACGGCTGAGGCGGAGCCCGACGCGATGGGTCCTGCCTGGGCGCTCGGGGTCGAGGTGACGACCGTCGCCTGCAGCATCCTTGTCGAAGGGGTGGCACCCGGCTGCTGCGCGAACCGCCGGCCGGGTCGTCGCATGGCCTTCGCCCAGCCACCGCGGGGGCTCGTGGCGTGCCGGAAGGCCACAGCCGCGCCACCTGCGTACTCGGCGCTGGTCTCCACGCGCGGCGTGGTCAGCTCGTGCCAGAAGGTCATCAGCCAGGCGCCGGCCGAGCTCTCCGAGCTGATGTAGTCGGAGGCCTTCATCGAGAGGTAGGAGGCACCGATCAGCCACAGTCCCATGCTGAGCAGCGTCACCGGCATGCCGAGCTTGCGCAGCAGCACAAGCGTCAATGGTGCGATCACCAGAAAGAGGAAGATGGTGCGGTAGCGCATCTCCCCGATGTAGCGACGAGGGGGACCGAGATAGGTCTGGTCGACCTCGTACAGCTCGTCGTCGTCAGGCAGCCTCATCCCCGAGATCCCTCCCTGGGTTAGCTAACGGGACCGAGTTCACCCCTTGAAAAGACCAGCCATCCACTGACCGAGGTCCGTGGCGTTGTTGCCCACGGCCAGGCCGAGGACGCCTAGACCGATGATCAGGCCACCGACGATGGTGACGGCCTTGGAGATGTTGCCGCTGCGGGCAGCCCACAGGACCGTGACGCCCAGGATCAGCACGACCAGCGTGATGATGTTGTCGGTGATCCACTCGGCCAGGCCGCCGGTGCCATACTCGGCGGCTTGAGTCGTACTTTGAATCAACTGGTGCGGTGCCATTGTTCTGCTCCCTTTCCCGAGGTGAGGTGTGGTTGCGTGATACGTCCGGAAGTATTCGGTTGTCCCGCCCGGCGCAGCCCCATGCGGCACCGGTGGGTGGAGGCGCCTTGCCCCTCCCGCGGGCCGACGCGAACTCCCGGGCATCGGCATTTCTGGACAAACGCCACCGCCATGTGAGACGAGCGTAGTCCCCAGACCGCCGTAGCGCACCTCGTTCCACCTGACGACACGTGCCCACGCGCGCCTGCGGGCGCTCGGTCGACCCCGCCTCATCAGGCCGCCATGCCACAGACCGGACCACTGGGCGCGACACTGTCCCGCTCAGTGGTCTCCTTCGCTGAATTCTTGCGAGTGGAGGCTAACTTCAGGGAATCTATATCCCGGTGCATCCTCGCGAATTTCGCGCGCTTGCGTCCGGATTCGCGAATTTACACAACATTCAATCGGATTTCTCGGGAGGACGAGCTCACATGGACAAGAAGAAGATCTTCATCGTCATCGGCGCACTGTTCGTCGGATTCTGGCTGTTCACCGATCCGCAGGGACTGACCAACACGGTCTCGGCTATCGCCGGCGGCATCTGGGGCGTCACCACCGACGTCTTCGGCGGCGTGATCGGCACGATCGAGGGCTCCACCCGCTGACCTCGCCCGCAACCTACGCCGACGCGGGTGCGTCGGCGCGCTGGACTCCTTTTTCCTGGCTGCGCGGTTTGGGGACCGATCAGCACGGATAACTGTTTGACGCCGGACACCGCGATGACCAGACTTCGCTTGTCTCGATGTCAAGATAGTTTGGAGTCGTCTTGTCCTCTCACTTCATCCGATTGAGGGACAAGGTCCTCTCAGACGACCCGCTCATCCGGGCGATGTCGTACCAGTCGGTGCTCTCGGCCTTCGCCGAAGGCACCTTTCTCACCGGCTCGGCGGTCTTCTTCACCCAGATCGTCGGCCTCTCCGCCGCACAGGTCGGCCTCGGTCTCACGATCGCGGGCGTCGCAACCTTCTTGTTCGCCGTCCCCCTGGGCCGACTCGCGGACCGTCTCGGCACCCGGTTCACGTGGATCGCCGGTGCCGTCCTCCAGGCGCTGCTGTTCGGCGCCTGGGTGCTGGTCGGCGACTTCGCGGCGTACGTCGCCGTCGAGGTGCTCCTCGCGCTCGCCTCGTCCTGGCAGAGGTCGGGCCGCGACGCCTATCGGATCTCGGTCTTCCCCGCGGCGACCCGGGTGCGCTCGTTCGCCTACATGCGTGCCGCGCGCAACGTCGGCTACACGCTCGGGGCTCTGGCAAGCGGTCTCGCCCTGGCCGCCGACTCCAACACCCTGATCAAGGCCGTCCCGCTGATGACCGCCGTGGTACTGCTGGTCAACGCCTACTGGATCTCGCGCCTCCCCCGCCTCGCCGCCGCTGCCTCGCCCGGCGACCTGAAGAAGGACGTACGCGACCGCCTCGGCGCCCTGCGCAACCGCGCGTTCCTCGCCACGACCTTCTTCGACGGCGTGCTCGGCACGCACCAGGTCCTGCTCAACGTCGTCATCCCGCTGTGGCTGGTCCAGGAGACCGACGCGCCGCGGGTGCTGCTGGCGTGGCTGTTCGGCACCAACACCGTCATGGCCGTCGGGCTGCAGGTCATCGCGGCCCGTGGTGTGACCGACGTGACGACCTCACTCCAGGCCCAGCGCCGCGGCGCGCTCTGCTTCCTCGCCTCCTGCGCGATCATCGCGGTCACCCACGACACCGTCGGCCTGGTCACGATCGCCCTCGTCTGGATCGGTCACGTGACCGTCACCGGCGCCGAGCTCTTCCAGTCCGCCGGCGAGTGGGGCCTGGTCGCCGACCTCTCCGACCCGGACCACCGCGGCGACTACCAGGGCGCCGCCCAGGTCGGCTACACCCTCGGCACCGTGTGGGCTCCCGCTGCGTACACGTTCCTGGCCATGGAGCTGGGCCACCTCGGCTGGGCCATCATCGCGGGGATCATCGTCGTCGCTGCCATCGGCGTCCATCCCTCCGCCCGCGCCGCCGAGCGCTACCTGGCCCGGCGCACTCAGCCCGTCCCTGCCCCGGCGTGACGCCTTTCGCGGCCTACGTCAGACGAACAGCAGGGGTACGCCGACGAG
Source organism: Nocardioides sp. NPDC047086 (assembly GCF_040643685.1). Classification (NCBI taxonomy): domain Bacteria; kingdom Bacillati; phylum Actinomycetota; class Actinomycetes; order Propionibacteriales; family Nocardioidaceae; genus Nocardioides; species Nocardioides sp. NPDC047086. Next base: position 50,374 of record NZ_JBEYUV010000024.1, on the reverse strand, counting down.
CAGCCCCCACACCAAGGTGGCCAGACCCGTCTGCTGGAGGACCGGGATCAGCCGCGGGCCGAGGTTGTCGCGGTCGAGAATGGTGCGAACGCCCTGCGCGGCGACAGCGATGAACCCGAGACCGAGCAGCGCCCACCAGGACGTCGTCAGGGCCACGAGCACGACGGCGACGGCGGCGACGGCCACGAGGGCGACGTAGAGCCAGCGGGTGCGCGCGTCGCCGAGACGTACGGCGAGGGTGATCTTCCCCGACTCGGTGTCGCCGGGGATGTCGCGGAGGTTGTTGGCGACCAGCAGCGCGGAGGTGATCGCGCCGATCCCGACACCGGCCCACAGCGCACCCCACTCCCAGGTCTGGGTCTGGACGTACGTGGTGCCGATGACCGCAACGAGCCCGAAGAAGACGAAGACCATGACCTCGCCGAGACCGGCGTAGCCGTAGGGGTGGGAGCCGCCGGTGTAGTACCAGGCCGCGACCATGCAGATCAGGCCCACGAGGATCAGCCACCATGCTGAGGTCAGCGCCAGCACCAGGCCCGCGACCGCGGCGATCCCGAACGCGATGAACGCGGCACGCTTGACCGAGGAGGGTGACGCGAGGCCGGAGCCGGTCAGCCGCAGCGGACCCACGCGCTCGTCGTCGGTCCCCCGGATCCCGTCGGAGTAGTCGTTGGCGTAGTTGACCGCGACCTGCAGCGCCAGCGCCACGACGAGCGCGAGCAGCGCCTTCCACCAGACCAACCCGCCGGCGTGCGCAGCCACTCCTGTGCCGGCGATGACGGGCGCGAGCGCCGCGGGGAGGGTGCGGGGGCGGGCTCCCTGGAGCCACTGAGCGGAATTTGCCACCCCGCTATTCAACACCGGGGGTCCGGCGAGCGAGCCCCGGGGTAACACGGTTACCCCCGCCAGCTTCGCCCGAAAACCAAACGACCCCTGCCTTGGGGGGAGGCAGGGGTCGAGGGGTGGGGGTGTGGGGGACGGATCAGGTCTTCGGAGGATCGTTGGAGTCGACGCTCAGCTCGGCCTCCATGGCCTCGATCTCCTCGGCCAGCTTGTCGGGGGGCGGCGCGCTGGGCTCGGCGGACTCGGCACCGGCGCCACCGGAACCGGCCGTGCGGCGCTTGTTCCACACGTCGAAGGCGACGGCGAGCAGGAGCACGAGGCCCTTGATGGCCTGCTGCCAGTCGATGGAGACACCGAGCAGCGACATGCCGTTGTTGAGGACACCCATGACGAGACCACCGATGATCGCGCCGACGACGGTGCCGACACCGCCGGTGACGGCCGCGCCACCGATGAAGGCGGCGGCGATCGCGTCGAGCTCGAAGTTGACGCCGGCCTTGGGGTTGGCCGCGGTCAGGCGGGCGGTCGTGACCAGGCCCGCCAGCCCGGACAGGAGCCCCATGTTCATCATGACCAGGAAGTCGACACGCTTGGTGTTGACGCCGGACATCGTGGCCGCGTCGACGTTGCCACCGATCGCGTAGACGTGCCGGCCGAAGACGGTCTTGTTCATGATGAACGTGTAGACCACGATCAGCCCCGCCAGGATCAGCCCGACGATCGGCAGTCCGCGCGCGTCGGCGAGCAGGTAGGCGAAGTACATGATCACGATCGTCAGCAGCGCCAGCTTCACCACGAAGAGCGGGAAGGGCAGGACGTCGAAGTTGTAGGCCGTCTGGGCGTTGCGGCGACGCACCTCGAGGAAGATCAGCACACCGACGGCGGCCACGGCGATGAGCAGCGTCAGGTTGTGGAACCCGGTGTCCGGCCCGATCTCGGGCAGGAAGCCGTTGCCGATGGCCTTGAACTGCTCCGGCAGGCCACCGACGGTCGCGCCCTTGAGCACGACCAGAGTCAGACCGCGGAAGAGCAGCATCGAGGCCAGCGTGACGATGAACGCCGGGATCCCGACGTACGCCACCCAGAAGCCGTGCCAGGCGCCGATCGCGGTGCCGATCAACAGGCCCAGGAAGACGGCCAGCCACCACGGGAAGTCGTACTGGGTCATCATGATCGCCGAGGCGGCGCCGACGAAGGCGGCCACGGAACCGACCGAGAGGTCGATGTGGCGCGCCACGATCACGATCACCATGCCGATGGCCAGGATCAGGATCTGGGCGTTCTGGACGACCAGGTTGGAGACGTTGAGCGGCTTGAGCAGCACGCCCTCGGTCGAGATCTGGAAGAGGATGACGATCGCCGCCAGAGCGATGATCATCCCGTACTGGCGGACGTTCCCGCGCAGCGTGTTGAGCAGGGCATTCATCGGGGGTTACTTCCTCGCGTCCGCGGTCATGTAGCGCATCAGTGACTCCTGGGTGGCCTCTGAGCGGTCGAACTCATGGGTGATCACGCCCTCGGCGAGCGTGTAGATGCGATCACACAGACCGAGCAGCTCGGGCAGCTCGGAGGAGATCACCAGTACGCCGCGACCGCTGCGGGCGAGCTCCTGGATGATCCCGTAGATCTCGTACTTGGCGCCGACGTCGATGCCTCGGGTCGGCTCGTCGAGGATCAGCAGCTTCGGGTCGGTGTACATCCACTTGGACAGCACCACCTTCTGCTGGTTGCCGCCGGAGAGCTTGCCGACCCCGGCGGTGATCGAGGGCGCCTTGATGTTGAGGTTCTTGCGGTAGCCCTCGGCGACCACGACCTCCTTGTGCTCGTCGACGACGAGCCCGGTACGCAGCTTCTTCAGCGCCGCGGCGGTGATCGAGGTCTTGATGTCGTCGATGAGGTTGAGCCCGAGGCCCTTGCGGTCCTCCGAGACGTACGCGATGCCGGCGTCGATCGCCTGGGTGACCGTGTTGAGCTGCAGCTCAGCGCCGTCCAGCACCAGCGAGCCGGACGTCCGCGAGCCGTAGGAGCGCCCGAAGATCGACCGCGCCAGCTCCGTACGTCCTGCGCCCATCATCCCCGCGATGCCGACGATCTCGCCGGCCCGCACGGACAGGTTGGCCTGGCGGATGACCTCACGGTGGCTGTCCTGCGGGTGCATGACGGTCCAGTCGCGCACCTCGAAGAGGACGTCCCCGATGGAGGGGGTGTGGTCGGGGAAGCGGTTCTCGAGGTCGCGGCCGACCATCCCGCGGATGATCCGGTCCTCGTCGACGCCACCGGCGGCGACGGAGAGGGTCTCGATGCTCTGGCCGTCACGGATGATCGTGATCTCGTCGGCGATCTGCTCGATCTCGTTCAGCTTGTGGCTGATCATGATCGAGGTGATCCCCTTCTCCTTCAGCCCCTCCAGGAGCGCGAGGAGATGCTGGGAGTCGTCGTCGTTGAGGGCGGCGGTCGGCTCGTCGAGGATGAGCAGCTTGACCTCCTTCGAGAGCGCCTTGGCGATCTCGACCAGCTGCTGCTTGCCGATACCGAGGTTCTTCACCGGGGTCAGCGGGTTCTCCCGCAGGCCGACCCGCGCGAGCAGGTCGATCGCCTCGCGGTTGGCGCGGCCCCAGTCGATGACGCCGCGCTTGGCGGTCTCGTTGCCGAGGAAGATGTTCTCCGCGATCGAGAGCTCGGGGATGAGGGCGAGCTCCTGGTGGATGATCACGATGCCGGCGGCTTCGCTCTGCCGGATGTTGGCGAACTTGGCGGTCTCGCCCTCGAAGACGATGTCGCCGCTGTAGGTGCCGTGGGGGTAGACCCCGCTGAGCACCTTCATCAGGGTGCTCTTGCCGGCGCCGTTCTCACCGCAGATCGCGTGGATGTCACCGCGGTTGACGACGAGATTGACGTCGGCGAGCGCCTTGACGCCGGGGAACTCCTTGGTGATGCCGCGCATCTCCAGGATCGGTGAGCTCATGTGGTTCCTGCTATCTGGCCAGGGGCCGGCGTGGGCCCGGTCCGGAGGGACCCGGGCCCACGCCGCGTACGGGGTGCTACTTGATCTCGTCGGCGGTGTAGTAGTCGGAGTCGACGAGCACCTTGGTGACGTCGTCCTTGGTGACCACGACCGGGTCGAGGAGGTAGGACGGAACGACCTTCTTGCCGTTGTCGTACGTCTCGGTGTCGTTGACCTCGGGCTCCTCGCCCGCACCGACGGCGATGATCATGTCGACGGTCACCTTCGCGAGCTCGCGGGTGTCCTTGAAGATCGTGGAGTACTGCTCACCGGCGTTGATCGACTTCACCGACTGCACCTCGGCGTCCTGACCGGTCACGACCGGGAGGTCGGCGGTGGTGTAGCCGTTGCCCTTGAGCGCGGCGATGATGCCGAGCGAGAGGCCGTCGTAGGGCGAGAGCACGCCCTGGACCTTCTTCGAGGCGTACGTCTTGGTGAGGATGTCCTCCATGCGCTTCTGCGCGGTGGCGGGGTCCCAGCGCAGGATCGCGGCCTGCTTGAAGTCCGTCTGACCGGAGGGGATGACGATCTCGCCGGACTTGATCAGCGGCTCGATCACCGACATCGCGCCGTCCCAGAAGAAGGTGGCGTTGTTGTCGTCGGGCGAACCACCGAAGAGCTCGACGTTGTAGGGGCCCGCGCCCTTGGCCTTCAGACCCTCGACCAGCGAGGTGGCCTGCTGCACGCCGACCTGGTAGTTGTCGAAGGTCGAGTAGTAGTCGACGGCCTCGGTGTCGCGGATGAGGCGGTCGTAGCTGATCACCGGGATGTCCTGCGACTCGGCGGTCTCCAGGACCTCGCCGAGCGCGGTGCCGTCGATGGCGGCGACCACCAGGACGTCGACGCCCTTGGTGACCATGTTCTCGACCTGGGAGACCTGGGTCGGGATGTCGTCCTCGGCGTACTGCAGGTCGACGTCGTAGCCCTCGGCCTCGAGCTGCTTCTTGATGTTGTTGCCGTCGGCGATCCAGCGCTCCGAGGACTTGGTCGGCATGGCCACACCGACGGTGCCCTTGTCGCCGCCCTCGCCGCCGTCGCCGCCGCCGCATGCCGCCAGGCCGAGCGCAAGCGCCGCCGCGGTGATCGTGGTGAGTACCTTGCGCACTTACCTGCTCCATTTCATCTACGGCCACGTCGGTAGGCCTACGCGCCGCTGTCGGGGGTGCTGGAGACCGGCGCACGGGCCGGTTCCCAGGTGAGTCAGATCACAGATGTGAACGCTCACATTGGGACAGGCTGCCCCTTCATGTCCGAATGCGTCAAGTGCAGGACGAGGATGTTTCCGACTCGTGACTTACGGGAGGGCGCGTTGATCATCAGCGCTCACACAGGGGTTTCACAGACAAGCCCCAAGACCTCTCGAAACCCCGCCGAGTCGGCGCGTTATGACGCGCCGACTCGGCGGGGGATCTGGTCAGGATGAGCCGACTCGGCGTGCGGGGGTCAGCGGTGGCGTACGCCGACCAGCGCCCCGGACCCGCCCGGCCAGGTGACCTGGATCGACTCCGTGCCATCGGCGTCGGAGCCGTCGACGACGCGCTTCACGGCGACGGTGAAGCCACCCACGTCGACGCGCGACTCGGCGCCGTGGGCGCGGATCGTGACACCGTCGAAGTGAGGCACCCCGACGGTCGAGGAGCCCGTCCCGGTCGCGGTGACGACGGTGTCGCGGCGATCCACCAGACGGCCCTGGTCGTAGACGTCCATCGGCTCCTGGGTCGCGCCGGTGAGCGCGGCCGTCAGCAGGGCCCGGACGGCCACCGCGTCGGCGCAGGCGTCGTAGACGTAACGGGTTCCCAGCGCCGAGTGCTCGGTGGTCGCCATCAAGAAGTCATCGGCGCCGTCGAGGGGCGCCTCGCGGTAGGAGACCGGGAGATGGACGACGGAGTCCCCCACCTCGAGGAGCACACACTCGATCCCGACCTTCCCGGCCGGGTCGTCGAACCGGTAGGAGCCGATCGTGCCCACCAGTTCACCCGGCGACCAGGTCTGGGTGGCGAGCCAGGCGCCGAAGATCTCGTTCTTCGTCGGGGTGAGCGTGGCCTTGTGAACGATCGACATGACCGTTGTCTAACAGGTCAGGACACCTTGTGGCTATCGCCTTCGCCGTTCGAGGGGCTGTCGGCCTCGGAGTCGATCTCCGCGTCCTCCTTGGCACGGGTGGCCTCGACCGCCTTCGCCGCCCGGGCCTCGACCTTCTCGGCGAAGGCCCGCCGCTGCGGGTCGAGGACGAAGAAGGAGAGTACGCCGCTGATCACGAACGCCACGATCACTGCGAAGAAGATGTCGACCTCCCCGGCGACGAGCGACCAGACGCCCGCCACGATGCCGAAGGTCGCGACCAGCGACAGCAGTCGCAGGCCGGTGTAGATCCAGAACTCTTTCATCGTGAGGCTCCCTCAGTGAGCTCGACAACCGCCGGGGCCGCGGGCGCAGCGTACGAATGCTGCGAGGTCGAGGAGAAGTAGTTGATGCCGATGAAGTTGAACCACAGCGTGGCCAGCCCGATCAGCGCCACGATCGCGGCCTTCTTGCCCTTCCACCCGGCGGTCGCGCGGGCGTGCAGGTAGCCGGCGTAGACGACCCAGGTGATGAACGCCCAGACCTCCTTCGGGTCCCAGTTCCAGTAGGAGCCCCAGGCCTCGTGGGCCCAGATCGGCCCGGAGATCAGCACCCCGAAGGTCCACACCGGGAACGCGAAGGCGTGGATCCGGTAGGAGACCCGGTCCAGGTTGTCGAGATCGGGCACTCGCGCCAGCAGCGCGGCGTCGGGGAAGCGCGCCTTGAGGAGGTACGCCGCCGAGACGATGCCGCCCAGCGTGAACCCACCGGTCGCGATGATCGCCGCGATGACGTGGATGACGAGCCAGTAGGAGTTGAGCGCCTCACTCAGCGGCGCGACCGGCTCGTAGAGCCCGACCACCGCCAGCATGAGCACCACGATCGTGAAGCCGAGCACCCACGGCGCCATCCAGGACAGCTTCAGCCGCCGGTGGAGAGCGACGTACGCAGCGGCCACCACGAACGAGCCCGAGATCGTGAACTCGTACATGTTGCCCCACGGCACCCGGTTGGGGTCCGCGGCCATCCCGCGGCCGACCAGCGCCACGAAGTGGCACGCCACCGCGATCGCCGTCAGCAGCAGGCTGAGGCGTCCGAAGAGGGCGGCCCGCTGCGCGCGTACGGCATCGGCAGGGTCCGCCGGAGCGTCGGTCTCGTCCGCCGGGGCACCGGCGCCGACGAGCTCCTTCTCCCCCACCGCGGCCCTGGCGCGCGACTGCCAGGCCGACCACTCGACCAGCGCGCAGAGCAGCGCCAGGAAGTAGACGACGCCGGCGGCCGTGATGGCTTGGTTGCTGAGAACGCCCCAGGTGTGGTCAGTCATCGGTTCTCCTCCTGTGTTCGCGCGCCTCGTAAGGTCTCCGCAAGGCCGGTGACGACGGCAGCGGTGTCTCCACCGCCGGAGCGGTCGAGGGCGGCGATCTCGACCAGTGTGCGCCCATCGACGCGGCGAGCGCGAACCCACACCCGTCGCGAGCGGATGAAGAGGGACCCGAGCAGCCCCACGAGGGCGAGGGAGACGCCGAGGAGGGCCCATTCCTTGCCGGGCGACTTCGAGATCTGCACCCGGTTCCACTGCTGGACGTCGTCGAAGGAGACCGACCCCAGGCCGTCGGGGAGCTCGGCCGTCTCCCCCAGTCGCAGGTTGAACGCCTTGCCGGTCTCGTCGGGCGACATCATATTGGCCTTGGAGGTGTCGAGCGCGTAGACCGACTGGGGCCCGGCGTCGAGGTTGAGGTCGCCCCGGAAGCCCTGCAGCGAGAGCATCGCGTGCGAGCCGTCGCCGATATCGCCCATCAGGTTGACCGGCTCGCCGTCGACCGTTCCCTCGAAGGGGTAGAACAGCCCCTGGAAGCCGATCTCCTCGGGCGAGGCGTACGGGGCCTTCACGACCCCGAAGGAGAGCAGGTTCTGGCTCTGCGGGAGGAAGATGGTCGGGCCCGAGTAGGCGACGTCGCCGTTCCCGTCGCGCACCGTGATCACCGGCGCGTAGCCGTGGGCGAGCAGGAAGACGTCGGTGCTGCCGATGGTGAGCGGGTGGTTGACCCTGAGGTCGTAGCTCTTCTCGTCGCTCGTTCCGGCCGTGTAGCGGATCTTCGAGTTGAACCCGCGCGCGGTCCCGGCACCGGCGCCGGTGTTCAGCCACTCGGCGTGGAAGTCGTCGATCTTGAAGCTGAAGTCGTCGAGGTCCTCGGGGGCGAAGAGCGAGCCGGACTTGAAGTCGTCGTACTGCGAGAGCTCGTTGGCGAAGCCGTACTCCTCCCCCACCAGCACGATCACGCCGCCCTTGTAGCCGAACAGGCTGCCGGTCGCGAACGCGACCAGCACGATGATCAGCGACATGTGGAAGATCAGGTTGCCGGCCTCGCGCAGGTAGCCCTTCTCCGCCGAGACGGAGTCCCCGTCACCGTCCTTGCGGATCCGGTAGCCGCGGAGCTGCTTCCGGGCCGCGGCGAGCACCTCGGCGGGCTCCTCGTCGGTGACGTACGTCGTGGAGTCGGGCAGCCGGGTCAGCTTGGCCGGCGTCGCCGGCGGCTCCGCGCGCATGGCCCGCGCGTAGACGAGGCACCGCGGGATGATGCAGCCGACCAGCGAGACCATCAGCAGCAGGTAGATCGCCGCGAACCACGGCGTCGAGTAGACGTTGAAGAGCCCGAGCTTCTCGTAGATCGGCGTCAGCGTTGTGTGCGCCTCGCGCCACTGGTCCGCCTTGAGCGAGTCGACCCCGTCCTGCGGGATCAGGGACCCCGGCACGGCCGCGAGCGCGAGCAGCAGCAGCAGGATCAGTGCCGTACGCATCGAGGTCAGCTGACGCCAGCCCCAGCGTGCCAGCTCGCGGGCGTTGAGCTCGCCCGGACGGCGTACGCCTTCGTTCTTCTCCTGGTCCGGAGCGGAGGTGGTGCTCACAGTGCGATGCCCTCCCAACGCTGGACGAGCTGGACCTGCAGCCACTGGACGCCGTTGTCCCACCAGCCGGTGAGCATGGCGACGCCGATCAGGATCATCAGCACGCCGCCGACGATCGTGATCGCGCGGGTGTGCCGGCGGAACCAGCTCAGCGCGACGGTGGCCTTGCGCCACATCACCGCGACGAGGACGAACGGGATGCCGAGGCCGAGCGCGTAGACGGCGAGCAGCAGACCGCCGCGGGCGGCGGTGCCCTGGTCCCAGGCGAGGCCGGTGATGACACCGAGCGTCGGTCCGGTGCACGGCGTCCAGGCCAGCCCGAAGAGGAAGCCGAGCAGCGGAGCGGCGGCGAGCCCGACGGCCGGCACCTTGTGGAACTTCAGGTCACGCTGCAGCAGCGGGATGAAGCCCATGAACGCGACCCCCATGACGATCGAGAGCACGCCGAGGACCTTGGTGCCGGTCTCCTGGAAGGCGAGCAGCTTGTAGGCGATCCCGCCTACGGTCACGCCGAGCAGCACGAAGACCACGGAGAACCCGGCGACGAACAGCAGCGACCCGGCAAGCATGCGGCCGCGGCGTACGTCACCGGAAGCGAGGTCGGCACCGGACAGGCCGGTGGCGTAGGAGAGGTAGCCCGGGAGCATCGGCAGCGTGCACGGCGAGACGAAGGAGAGGAACCCGGCCAGCAGCGCGACCGGGATGGCCAGCATCAGCGACCCGCTCCCGGCGGTGCTCGCGAACCAGTCCGTCACGAGGATTCACCCGCCGCGGAGATGAGCTCGTCGAGCGTACGTGCCGAAGGGATCTCGCCGCGGATCAGCGCCGCCACGCGGCCCTCGGTGTCGAGGATCGCGGTGGCCGGGATGGCGCGCGGCGCCAGCGAGCCCTTCAGCGCGAGGACGGCGGCACCGTCGGGCGAGTAGACCGACGGGTACTCGACGCCGTAGTGCCGCTCGAAGGCCAGCCCCTGGGCGGCCGAGGCGTCGCGGGTGTTGAGCCCCACGAAGGCGACCTCGTCACCCAGCTCCTCATAGGCGGCCTGGAGCATCGGCATCTCCTTGCGGCACGGCGCGCAGCCGGTCCACCACACGTTGAGCACCGTGACTTTGCCCCGGGTGTCGGCCAGGTCGAACGGCTTGCCCTCGAGAGTCTCGCCGGTGAGCTCGACCGGCGCGCCGCGGTCGGCGACCGGGATCTCCCGGGTGCGGCCGTCACCGGAGATGTAGCCGGCTTCGTTCGTGCCGGTCTGCCCGCACGCGGCCAGCAGCCCCACCGTCACCAAGGTGAGGAGGAGGCCACCCAACTTCTTACGCACGCGCAGGACTCTTCCTGACAAACCTGAGAGCCTCGTTAATCTTCCGCGTCGCCGGCCGAGAACGGCGCGTACTTGTCCTTCGCGGGCAGCATGTCGCCGGCCGGCTCGCTGTAGGAGAGCGCGACGAACTCGTCGTCGACGAAGTGCAGCGAGGTCAGCGAGCACAGCGCGCACTGGCGGCGGCGCGGGTCGTGCAGGAAGCTGCGGCCCTCGATGTGGAGCCGGGTGGTCCAGATCGGCAGCTGGTGGGAGACGATGACCGCCTCGTGGCCCCTCGCCAGATCGCGGGCGTCGTGGATCGCGGCCATCATCCTGGCCACGATCTCCAGGTAGGGCTCGCCCCACGACGGCTTGAGCGGGTTGATCAGCTTCGGCCAGACCTTGGGGTCCTTCAGCGGCCCCATGCCGTCCTTGAAGCTCTTGCCGACGAAGAGGTTCTCCGACTCGAGCACCCGCTCGTCGAGCGAGATGTCGACCCCGAGCGCCTTCGCCAGCGGCCCGGCGGTCTGCCGGGCGCGCTCGAGCGGGCTGGAGAGGACGTGGGTGATGTCCTGCCCACCGATCCGGTCGGCGACGCGCTCGGCCATCCGCAGGCCGAGCTCGGAGAGGTTGAACCCGGGCCTGCGCCCGTAGAGGATGCCCTCCGGGTTGTGGACCTCACCATGGCGCAGCAGGTGAACCGTCGTCTCCATACTCATGCTCCTTCGGGGGTCGAGCCTGTCGAGACCACAGCGGCCTCGGCGGCGTACGGAAGCGCCTCGATGATCCGGGAGATCGCCCGCTCGTCGTGGGCGGAGGAGAGGAACCAGGCCTCGTAGGCGCTCGGCGGCAGGTAGACGCCCTGATCGAGCATGGCATGGAAGAAGGCCTTGTACGCCGCCTCGTCGGTGGTCTTGGCCTCGTCGAAGTCGCGCACCGGCTTGTCGGTGAAGAAGACCGAGAACATCGTGCCGGTCGACTGGATGACATGCGGCAGACCGACCTTGGTGAAGCTCTCCTCGATCGCCGCCTTCACGACGTCGCCGGCCTTGGTGATGTGGTCGTAGACCTCGTCGGTCGCCAACCGCAGCGTGGTCAGGCCCGCGGTCGTCGCGACCGGGTTCCCCGACAGTGTGCCGGCCTGGTAGACCGGCCCGTCGGGGCTGAGCGAGCCCATCACGTCGGCGCGGCCGCCGAAGGCCGCCGCCGGGAACCCGCCACCCATCACCTTGCCGAAGGTGACCAGGTCGGGCGTCCAGCCCTCGTTCTTGCCGTCCAGGCCCCACTGCCCCTGCTTGCTGGCCCGGAAACCGGTCATCACCTCGTCCGAGATGAACAAGGCGCCGTTGGTCTGGCAGGTGGTCGCCAGGAACTCGTTGAAGCCGGGCTCCGGAGGCACGATGCCCATGTTGCCAGGCGAGGCCTCGGTGATCAGGCAGGCCACCCGGCCCCGGTAGGTCTCGAAGGCCGCGGTCACGGCGGCCCGGTCGTTGTAGGGCAGCACGACGGTGAGCTCGGTGCTGCTCTCGGGTACGCCCGGGGTGCCGGGGATCGCATGGGTGACCAGGCCGGAGCCGGCGCTGGCGAGGAGGGAGTCCACGTGGCCGTGGTAGTTGCCGGCGAACTTGAGGATCACGTCGCGCCCGGTGAAGCCTCGTGCCAGCCGGATGGCCGACATCGTCGCCTCGGTGCCGCTGCTGACGAACCGCACCTTCTCGACCGGCGCCCGGTCGACGATCGCCTCGGCGAGCTCGACCTCCGGCGTGGTCGGGGTACCGTAGGAGGTGCCGCGCGCGACCGCGTCCAGGACCGCGGCCTGGACCTCCGGATGAGCATGGCCCAGCAGCATCGGGCCCCAGGAGCAGATCAGGTCGACGTACTCGTTCCCGTCGACGTCGGTCAGCCACGCCCCCTTCGCCTCCCGGATGAAGCGCGGCGTCCCGCCCACAGCGTTGAAGGCGCGTACGGGCGAGTTCACGCCGCCCGGCGTCACGGCCTTCGCACGGGCGAAGAGCGCTTCGGATGCCGCTGCGGACAGGGGTGAGATGTCGTGAGGCACCGGCTCATTCTTCATCAACCCCAGCCGCAATCCCCATTCCGGGCCTCATGCCACACGCGCGTCACCACGGAATCGGGTTACCGATGCGTACGAAAACCGATGTTCGTCGTCATGAACCGAATTAACCTGCGTCTCAACGGCGTCTCGTTAACTGGAACGCAATGTGCCAGTAAAACGTGACGTGCGTAACTTTGACGTGAGACGGTTCGTTGAGAACGTTGCGATTTGGGGAGCAAGACCCGGGACTTTCTGCCCTGGGGATTGAGAGGGAGATTCGATGTCCGCTACGCGCTACAGCCGCCTCCAGAAGGCGACCGCGCTCGTTCCGCTCGCGCTGCTGAGCGCGGCCTGGACGGTCAACGTCACCGGTCTGACGCAGTCGAGTGCCACCGCGTCAGGGACCCGTTACGACGACGCGTTCAGCCTGCCCGACGGGACGTCGGTCCCGGCGGAGGCCATCGAGGCGCCCGCCAGCGTGTCAGCCTCGACCAACGGGGGCGACAAGTCGCTGCCCGGGACGGCCAGCGCAGCGGGCATCCCGTCTGCCGCGCTCGCCGCCTATCAGCGTGCGGCCACGGTCATCAACGCCGCGGACGCCGGCTGCAAGATCGACTGGCCGCTGATCGCCGCGATCGGCCGGGTCGAGTCCAACCACGGACGCGCCAACGACAACCGTCTCAGCGCCGAGGGCGTCTCCACCCCCGGCATCTACGGGGTGCCGCTCAACGGCAAGGGCAACGTCTCCCAGATCACCGACACCGATGGTGGGCAGTACGACGGCGACACCAGCTACGACCGCGCGGTCGGCCCGATGCAGTTCATCCCCTCCACCTGGGCGATGGTCGGCGTGGACGCCGACGGTGACGGCAAGCGCAACCCGCAGGACATCAACGACGCCGCCCTCGCCTCCGCCGTCTACCTCTGCTCCGGCGACGACGACCTCTCCACCGACCAGGGCGCGCGGGCAGCAGTCTTCCGCTACAACCACAGCCAGTCGTACGTCACGACGGTGCTCGGTGTCGCCGAGGCCTATCGCTCCGGTGACTTCACCTCGATTCCGAACAGCACGATCCCGGTCGACTACGCGATCCCGCGGATGGAGGCTCCCGAGCCTTCGAAGCGGAAGGACCGCGAGCTCCGCGCAGGCGGCCAGCAGGCCGGCCCGCGCGGCGGCTCCTCGCAGTCGCCCTCCAGCCCGTCCAGCGAGGCTCCTTCCGGGGAGACTCCCGGCGGTAGCACCGGTGGCGGCAACGGCGGCGGCGACGCCGGCGGCGGGCCCACCACCGACCCCGGTAAGGCGCTGGAGCCGGTGACCAAGCCGGTGGAGAAGGTGGTCGCGACCGTTTCCGAGCTGACCACGATCTGCACCAACGCGGTGGTCGACCAGCTCGGCTCGGTCCTCGCCCGCACCGTCCCGAAGAGCACGATCACCGACTGCGTCGCACAGCTGCAGGGGAAGACCCTGACCGAGGCAACCGATGCTGTCGGCGGCATCCTGACCGGCCTGCTGAGGCTGCTCGGGCTCGTCAAGTAGTCACGAACCACGAAGGGCCCCGCCGTCACGGCGGGGCCCGTCGCATGTCTCCTTCGCTGGTCGAGCCGCGAGCGCCAGCGAGCGTGTCGAGACCAACACGGTCCCAGCGAGCGCGACAAGGGACTGAGTTGGTCTCGACACGTCTTCGCCTAGCGGCTCCGAGGTCTGAACGAAGTGGCCTTCGACCAACGGAGCGGCGTCAGGCGGCGGGCTGGTCGTCCTCGTACTCGGTGACGAAGGCGCGGCCGGCCTCGCGGACCGCAGCCAGGGAGGACGCGTCGGCCAGCAGAGAACTGAGGTGGTAGTCGGCGACAGACTCGGCCAGGGCAGCAGAGCTCGTCGAGGCCTTCTCGTCGTCGCGGCGGCCGTGCCACAGCCGGTGCTGGGCGCCTTCGTTGAGCGAGAGCAGCATCAGCGCGGTCGCCGCCGGGTCGGTCCGGCGCAGCTCGCTGCTCTCGACGCCCAGCTCGAGGAGCCGGGCAGCCGCGGCACGCAGCTTGTCGCCGTCCTCCTCGAAGCCCGCGAAGACCTGCGGCTGCGCGAGCGCGGCCACCTCCAGCTCGTAGAAGTCGAGCGGCGCGGTGCACAGCTGGCGGACGTCGGTGTAGAGGAAGGCGTAGAGCCGCGGAGCGACCGGGCCGTCCTCCTCGAGAAGCTTCTCCGCGAGCGTGAGCGACTCGCGGTTCTTCTCCATCAAGGCGGAGAGGATCTCCTCCTTGGACTTGTAGTAGTAGTACATTGAGGACTGGCGCAGTCCGACGCACTCGGCGATCTGGCTGATCGTCGTCGCCGCGACCCCTTGAGCGGTGAAGAGGCGGGACGCCTCTTTGAGGATCTCTTCTCGCGGGTTCGCCGAATTGCGTCCACTGTTGCGCGGCCGACCGGTGCGCTTTGTGCTGCCCAACTCTCGATTGGTCACAGGCTCGAGTCTACTCTCAGGATATGTTCCACGTCACAGAGCTGATCGGCTGAGCGAGCGAAAACGTCAGCCTCGCAGCCAGCCAGCCGCTTCGGTGGCCCAGTAGGTCAGAATGACGTCCGCGCCCGCCCTCTTGAAGGCGGTGAGTGTCTCCAGGATCGCCGGTTCGCGGTCGATCCAGCCGTTCGCGGCAGCGGCTTCCAACATCGAGAACTCACCTGAGATGTTGTAGGCAGCCACCGGAACATCGACAGACTCGCGCACTCGCTGCAGGACATCGAGATACGGGAGCCCGGGCTTGACCATCACGATATCGGCACCCTCGGCCACGTCAAGAAGCGCCTCACGGACGCCCTCGAGCGCGTTGGCGGGATCCTGCTGGTAGGTGCGCCGGTCACCCTTGAGCGAGGAGTCGACCGCCTCGCGGAACGGGCCGTAGAAGGCCGAGGCGTACTTCGCGGAGTAGGCGAGGATCGAGACGTCGGTGTGGCCGGCGCCGTCGAGGACGTCACGGATCACCGCGACCTGGCCGTCCATCATCCCGGACGGGCCGACCATGTGGACGCCGGCCTCGGCGTGGGCGATCGCCATCTGGGCGTAGATCTCGAGGGTGGCATCGTTGTCGACGGACCCGTCCTCGGCCAGGACGCCGCAGTGGCCGTGGTCGGTGAACTCGTCGAGGCACAGGTCGCTCATCACGGTGAGCGCGTCGCCGACCTCGGCGACGACGTCGGTGATGGCCACGTTGAGGATGCCGTCGGGGTCCAATGCACCCGAACCGACCGCGTCCTTCGTCTCCGGGACGCCGAACAGCATGATGCCGCCGATGCCGGCCGCCGCTGCCTCGGCCGCCGCCTTGCGCAGCGACTCGCGGCTGTGCTGGACCACCCCGGGCATCGTCGAGATCGGGACGGGCTCATCGATCCCCTCGCGCACGAACGCGGGCAGGACCAGGTTGGCGGGACGTACGGCAGTCTCCGCGACCATCCGGCGCATGATCGGCGTGCGGCGCAGCCGGCGGGGACGGATCACGGGCTTCTCGATGCTCATCAGATCTCCATGCTAACGCCGAGTCGGCTCATCTTGACCGGGGAGCGAAGCGGAGGAGGTCAAGATGAGCCGACTCGGCAATCATTTGGTCAGCTCGTGCGCGAACGGCGGCGCGATGCGGGGCGTCGGTCGGACGGCTTGGTGACCGGCAGGCCCTGCTCGACCAGCGAGGCACGACGCGCGGCACCGAAGGCGGCGAGCGCCTCGGTGAGCGCCTCGATCGACGGCTCGGGCGACATCACGTCGACCCGCAGGCCGTGCTCCTCGGCGGTCTTGGCGGTGGCCGGGCCGATCGCCGCGATCACCGTGGACGTGTGCGGCTTGCCCGCGATGCCGACCAGGTTGCGGACCGTGGACGAGGAGGTGAAGACCACCGCGTCGAACTTGCCCGTCTTGATCGCGTCGCGGGTCGGCGCGGGCGGCGGGGCCGCCCGGACGGTGCGGTAGGCGGTCACGTCGTCGCACTCCCAGCCGAGGTCGACCAGGCCGGCGATGAGGTTCTCGGTGGCGATGTCGGCGCGCGGGAGGAAGACCCGGTTGATCGGGTCGAGATCCTCGTCGTACTCCGGCCACACCTCGAGCAGGCCGGCGGCCGACTGGTTGTCGGTGTTCGGCACCAGGTCGGGACGCAGGCCCCAGGCCTCGAGCGCCTGGCCGGTCTTCTCGCCGACCGCGGCGATCTTCAGACCGGAGAAGGCGCGGCAGTCCAGGCCGTACTCGTCGAACTTCTCGCGGACCGCGCGCACCGCGTTGATCGAGGTGAAGGCGATCCAGTTGTAGCGCCCCTCGACCAGGCCGCGTACGGCCTTGTCCATCTGCTGCGGGTTGCGCGGCGGCTCGACGGAGATCGTCGGGACCTCCTCGGGCACGGCGCCGAAGCCCTTCAGCTTCAGCGACAGCGCCGGCGCCTGCTCCTTGGTACGCGGCACGAGGACGCGCCAGCCGAACAGCGGCTTCGTCTCGAACCACGAGAGCGTCTCACGCAAGTTGACCACCTTGCCGATCACCACGATCGCCGGCGGCGCCATCCGTGCGGCACGAGCGTCGACGGCGATGTTCTCCAGCGTCGACTCTACCGTCGACTGCTCGGTCGTGGTGCCGACGCGGGTGATCGCGACCGGGGTCTTGGCCGGGCGGCCCGCCGCGACGAGCTCCTTCGCGATGTCACCGATCATGCCGACACCGGAGAGGAGAACCAGAGTGCGGTTGTCGGCGTACTGGCTCCAGTCGATCTTCTCGTTGCAGGTGACGACCGCGACCTCTTGGTGGTCCTTGGTCGTCAACGGGATGCCGGCGTACGCGGGAACGGCCGACACCGACGAGACGCCGGGGACGATCTCGAAGCCGATGCCCGCCTTGGCGCAGGACTGCGCCTCCTCGGGGCCGGAGGCGTAGAGGAAGGGGTCGCCGGTCATCAGGCGCACGACGCGCTTGCCCAGCTTCGCCTGCTTGACGACGGCCTTGGCACGGGCGGCGTTGGCCAGGGGCTGGCCGTCGACGCCGAACCCGCCGTCGATGAACTCGGGTCCGACCGGTTCCGGGGCCTCGTCACCCTCGGCCGGCTCGACCGGCTCGGGAATGCCGAGTACGCCGCGCACCATCGAAGCGTGCTCGGGGGCCTCGGTCACGACAACATCGGCCCGCTTCAGCAGGTCGATCGCCCGTACCGTCAGCAGCTCAGGGTCACCGGGACCGCTGCCGACGAAGGACACCCAGCCCAGTGGGGTGGCCGAGCTGAGCTCGGCCGTCTGCTCGGTGGTCTTTGCTCGGGTCATGCGTTGTGCACCTTGTCCTGCTCGGGAGCGGTCTGGGGGGAACCGCCCGTGTCCATGACAGCCTGGCCGGGTTCAGTGGTGGGGTCGTCGGTCAGATCTGCTGCACCCTCGGCGAGCATCTCCTCGGCCAGCCGACGCCCGACGCCTGCGGCGTCGTCGATCGGTCCGGATGCGGAGAGTCGAACCGAGAGCGAGCCATCGAGTGAGAGCGCCACTGCCCGCACCCAGAGCTCTGGTCCTTCCTCACCCTCAACCACGTCGGCGAGGGTCCCGATGGGCGCGGCACAGCCACCTTCGAGGGTGGCGAGCACCGCGCGTTCCGCCTCGACAGCCGCTCGGGTGGACGAGTCGTCGAGGGAGGTCAGCAGCTTGCGTACGTCGGCATCGGCGTCACCTGCGCGGCACTCGACCGCCAGGGCCCCCTGCCCAGGAGCGGGAAGCACCTGGATCGGGTCGAGGACCTCGGTGACCTCGTCGAGCCGGTCGATGCGGGCCAGGCCGGCACGCGCGAGCACGACAGCGTCGAACTCGCCCGAGCGGACCTTGCCGATGCGGGTGTCCACGTTGCCGCGGATGCCGGCCAGCTCCAGGCCGAGGCCGAGGGCCTTGATCTGGGCGACGCGTCGCGGCGAGCCGGTGCCGACCCGCGAGCCCGGCGGAAGCTCGCCGAGAGTCAGGCCGTCGCGGGCGACGATCACGTCGCGCGGGTCCTCACGCGGCAGGATCGCGGCCAGCTCGATGCCGTCCTCGGGGTAGGTCGGCAGGTCCTTGAGCGAGTGGACCGCGAGGTCGATCTCCTTGGCGTGGAGCGCGTCGCGCAGGGCGCTGACGAAGACGCCGGTCGAGTTCGCGCTGGTCAGCGGGGTGTTCGCCGCCTGGGTGCGGTCGCCGTCGGAGACGATCTCGACCAGCTCGACGATGTGGCCCTGGGCGCGGAGCATCTCCGCGACGAGGGTCGACTGGGTGACGGCGAGCTGGGAGCGGCGGGTGCCGAGGCGAAGGGTTCTCATGAGTGGTCTCCTGGGACGTCGGCCCGGGTCACCGCGGAGACGGCCTCGGGGTCGAGCGCGAAGAGCTCGGCGAGCGCAGCGGCGTAGGACACCGCGCCGGTCTCGTTGGCGAGCTCCTTGACCCGGACGGTCGGCTCGTGCAGCAGCTTGTCGGCCACGCGGCGTACGGTCCGGAGGACCTCGGCACGAGTCGCCTCGTCGAGGCCGGGCAGCTTGTTGTCGAGGCGTTCCATCTCGGCGGCGACGACGCCGGTGGCCATGGTCCGCAGCGCGACCACCGTCGGGGTCACCGCGGACTGGCGACGAGCGCTCAGGAACGCCGCGACCTCCTGGGTCACGATGTCGCGGACCGCGAGCACCTCCTTGCCGGCGGGCGAGGCGTGCAGCTCGTCGGCGAGGGCGGCCAGGTCGATCAGGGTGGCCCCCGGGAGCGACCCCGCGTCGGGGTCGATGTCGTGGGGCAGCGCCAGGTCGATCAGCGCGATCGGCCGGCTGCTGCGGTCACCGACCATGTCGGCCGGGACGAGCAGCCCGTTGGCGCCCGCACAGGTGATCACGATGTCGGCGGCCGCGACCTCCTCGGCGAGCTCGTCGAGCGAGGCCGAACGCGCGGAGTACTCCTTGGCGAGCCGCTCGGCGTTGGCCGTGGTGCGGTTGACCACGACGACGTCGGCGGCCCCGAGCCGGGACACGGTCGCGGTGGCCAGCCCAGCCATCGCGCCGGCGCCGACGACCGCGACCCGCTTGCCGCGTACGTCACCCACGGCTCGAGCGGCACGGCCCAGCGACGCGGTCACCAGTGACGGGGCGGCCTGGTCGATGTCGGTCTCCGCGCGCGAGCGCTTGCCGACCCGCAGCGCCTGCTGGAACAGGCTGTTGAGCGCCGGTCCGACCGTGCCCATCTCCTGGCCGAGCTGCAGGGCCGCACGCGCCTGACCGAGGATCTGACCCTCGCCCACAGCCATCGAGTCGAGCCCGGCAGCCACCTTGAACAGGTGGGAGACGGCTCCGTCGTCGTAGTGGACGTAGAGGTGCGGCAGCATCGTCTCGAGCGTCTGGCCCGCGCCCTCGATGATGCGGCGGGAGAGCTCCTCGACGGAGCCGTGGAAGCGCTCGACCTCGGTGTAGATCTCGAGACGGTTGCAGGTCGCGATCACCGCTGCCTCGCTGACGTGCTCACAACCAGCCACGTCGGTGAGGAGCTTCTGCAGCCCGTCGGCGTCCACGGACGCCGCCTCGAGCAGCGAGACGGGCGCGGAGTTATGGGAGATGCCGACAACAAGGACACTCATGCCGGCGCCTCCGTCGAGGAGGAGCAAGGATACGGACTCGCCGGCCTGAGGTTCGTTGTCTTTCGCTGGCGCTCACTCATGCCGTGATCCCTTCCTCGGAACCATTATCTACCGCCTCTTCAGCTTCTGCAGCCTTGCGCGACTCGTGATACGCGAGGATCTGCAGCTCGATCGAGAGATCGACCTTGCGTACGTCGACACCGGGCGGCACGTTCAGGACGGCGGGCGCGAAGTTGAGGATGCTGCTGATGCCGGCCGCGACCATCGCGTCGGCGACGTCCTGGGCTGCCGTCGCCGGCACGGAGATGACCCCGATCGAGACCTGCTCGGCCGCCACGATCTCAGCCAGGTCGGCGAACGGCCGGACCTCGAGCCCGGCGACCGTGCGACCCTGCATCTGCGCGGCCGCGTCCAGGAGCGCGACGGTGCGGAAGCCACGGCTGCTGAAGCCGGAGAAGTTGGCCAGCGCCTGACCCAGGTTTCCGATACCGACGATGATGACCGGCCAGTCGTGGGTCACGCCGATCTCTCGGGCGATCTGGTAGCTCAGGTAGTCGACGTCGTAGCCGACCCCACGAGTGCCGTAGGAGCCCAGGTAGGAGAGGTCTTTGCGGAGCTTGGCGGAGTTGACTCCGGCGGCCGTCGCGAGCTCCTCGGAGGAGCAGGAGACGATGTTGCGCTCGGCGAGCGAGGTCAGGGCCCGGAGGTAGACCGGAAGCCGGGCGACTGTCGCCTCGGGAATGTCCCGGTGGGGGTCCTGGGCACCGCTGCCCTCGCCCGTATTCGTACTCCGTGCCGTCACGCTCTGCTCTTTCAATGCCGGCGCCACAGACGGGGGCTTTTTAGCCCGGGATCGCCCTGCGGCTCCGCCACCATACGGAGTTTGTGACCGCGAGAACAAACTCGCAGAGCGTCGGCTAGCACACGTGTTTGCCGAGTTGGCATAGGGGGGTTGTTCGGGGTAATGGGCCGATCGACAGTTATTCTGGGGAGCGCGCGAGCGCTGCCCTCAGCCGCTCCTCGGAGACACGCCAGAAGTCGTGCTGCTTCCCGTCGACGTACGTCACGGGCACCTCGTTCGTGAAACGCTCTCGCAGTTCCTCGTCGGCGTCGATGTCGACCTCGGCGTAGTCGTCCCCGACCACCTTCTCGAGGACCAGCCGAGCCTCGTCGCACAGATGGCAGCCCTGACGGGAGTAGAAGGTCACACGCGGTTCCATCCGACCATCTTGACACCTGGGCCCCGTGACGGCCCCCGGACCACTACTGTTGGCGAAATGAGCAGCGCCAGCGACCGCCGCCGCGCCGAGCTGCGGCGAAAAGACCTCAAACGCCGCTCGACTCTCGCCGGCGAGGCATCGGCCGCGGCCGCGGAGATCGAGGCCTGGCTCTATCCGACGGCCGGAGACCCGACGGCGGCAGCCTTCTTCGACGTGGACAACACGATCATGCAGGGCGCGACGATCTTCCATCTGGCCCGCGGCCTGCATCGGCGCAAGTTCTTCCGTACCCGCGACATCGCCTCGGCTGCGTACAAGCAGGCCTACTTCCGGGTGGCCGGGGTCGAGGATCCGGCCCACATGGAGTCGGCGCGCTCCTCGGCGCTGTCGTTCATCCGCGGCCATCGCGCCGAGGAGGTCGAGAGCCTGATGGAGGAGATCTTCGACGAGGGCATGGCCCACCGGATCTGGCCCGGCACCCGCGCCCTGGCGCAGACCCATATCGACCAGGGGCAGCGCGTGTGGCTGGTGACCGCGGCGCCCGTCGAGGCCGCGCGGGTCATCGCCCGGCGGCTCGGCCTCACCGGCGCGCTCGGGACGGTGGCGGCCACCGAGGACGGCGTCTACACCGGCGCGCTGGTCGGCGAGATGCTGCACGGGCCGGCCAAGGCGGAGGCGGTCAAGGCCATCGCCGCCCGGGAGGACCTCGACCTCTCTCGCTGTGCGGCCTACTCCGACTCCTACAACGACCTGCCGATGCTCTCCCTGGTCGGACATCCGTGTGCGATCAACCCGGACGCGCGTCTGCGCGCCCACGCGCGCGCGAAGGGCTGGCCGATCCGTGACTACCGCACCGGGCGCAAGGCAGCCCGGGCCGGCGTGGTCACCGCAGCCCTGGGTGGCGCGGCCACGGGAGCGATCGCGGTGGCGATCGCGCTGCGCGGACGGCGGGAGTGATCGCGCCGCCGGCGAGCCGCATGCAGTGACGGGTATTCGCCGTCATGTCGGAAAAATGCCACCACACGCCGAGGCAACTTCGGCTCGGGACCTGACATCGGGATGCCGCAACCCGTAAGGTTGGGCTCGCTCAGGGGGAGTCTTCGGGAGGGACCCACATGTCGCGCCGCGCCAATGACGTCCATCGTCGCTTGGATGCACTTCGCGCTGCGGTCGAGCTCTTGATGAACGAGGGCTACGAACCCGCATACGCCGGTATGGCCGGTGCGTCCGGCCCGCTCGCCGAGCCCGAGCGTCACGGCTCGGGTGGCACCCACGACTCCACGCCCCACTCCGACCACGAGCCGGACGACGACACCGGGCTCGCCGCCTCCTCGGAGGAGAGCGAGGCCGACCGCACCCGGCTGATCGCGCTGGTCGAGCTCGCCCGCAAGGGCGACAAGGAGGCGTTCGGCCTCCTCTACGACCACTACCACGGTGCGGTCTACCGCTTCCTCTTCTACCGGACCCGCTCCACCCAGGTCGCCGAGGACCTGACCTCGGAGACGTTCTTCCGGGCGCTCCGCTCGATGACCGGCTTCCGCTGGCAGGGCAAGGACTTCGGCGCCTGGCTGATGACCATCGCCCGCAACCTGGCCACGGACCACTTCAAGGCGGGACGTACGCGCCTGGAGATGACCACCGAGGACATGGGCCAGCACGACTCCTCCTCGGACGGGCCCGAGAAGATCGTGATGGCCGGGATCACCAACGAGATGCTGCTCGGCGCTCTCTCCAAGCTTCCCGACGAGCAGCGCGACTGCATCATCATGCGTTTCCTCCAAGGGCTGTCAATCGCGGAGACAGCGGCTATCCTCGGGCGCAGCGACGGAGCCGTGAAACAGCTCCAGCTGCGCGGGATCCGCAATCTCGCCAAGCAGATGCCTGACGGGATCCGCTGATGACTGTGTTCCGCACCACCTTGAATGCTCGACCGGTTGCCGTAACCCGCGGCCGGGGCGACTCGTTGTCCGACATGGCTGCACCTTGTGAGCAGCTGTTTCGACGAATCCCTGACTGCCGATACCGAGTAGGAACCCTCCGATGAGCCCGGCGTTCCCGGCGCGAAAGCGTGCCGACGAGTTCGACCGAATGGTCGCGGCGTGTGCCGCGACGGATCGGCGTGCCTCGCAGTCTGCCGACGAGCTTCGTGATCTGGCCGTCTTCGCTTCGTCGCTCTCCACGCTCAGCGACTCCGCCGTCCCCAGTCGCGACTTCTCCGTCTCCCTGCGCGAGCGCCTCATGGAGGCCGCCGACACCGAGCTCGTGCCCGCGCCGCGCACCGAGAAGACCGTCGAGCGCAAGCTCACCGTCGGTCCCGTACGCAGGCCGCGCCGGCAGCGCAATCTGGCCGTCGCCCTCGCCGCGATGGCGATCGTCGGCGGCACCGCGGGTGCCGCGGCCGCGTCCCAGACCGCTCTGCCCGGCGACTCGCTCTACCCGGTCAAGCGTGCCGTGGAGAACGTCTCCGCCGGCTTCACCGTCAGCACCCAGGCCCGTGGCATCCGGATCCTCGAGGACGCCGGCACCCGCCTGCGCGAGGCCAAGTCGCTGGTCGCCGACGCGCCGATGACCGACGCCGAGCGGGTCACCACGACGCTCGAGACGTTCTCACGCCAGGCCGCGCATGGCTCCGACCTGCTGATCAGCGACTTCGAGCAGTCCCAGGACAACGACTCGCTCGCCCAGCTGCGTACGTTCGCGGCCGATGGCGTCGAGGAACTGGCCGAGCTGAGCCCGAAGGTGCCCGAGCGGGCCGAGCCCGCGGTCTCCGACGCCGCCCAGACCCTCGTGCTGATCGACCAGGCCGCCGCCCAGCTCTGCCCCACCTGCGAGGGTGGCATCACCGAGCTTCCGGCGACGCTGGTCTCCAGCCTCACCTCCGACATCGACGGGCTGCTTCCGGCCGACACCGTCGTCGAGGCCGAGGCGCTGCCGCCGCTCACCCAGGACGACAACGCCCTCGACCTGCCCTCCATCGACCCCGACAAGATCGGTCCCGGCTCGGTGACCGACCCCAAGGGCGAGAAGAAAGACCCGGAGAAGCCCTCCGAGGAACCGGATGAGGACGGCAGCATCCTGCCGAGCCCCACCAACCCCGCCGACGGCGATCCCTCCGAGGAGCCGGACCCCGACACCGGCACCGTGACGGACCCCGTCACCGGCCTGGTCACCGGCGTCACCGGCCTGGTCGGCGACGTCCTCGCCGGCGCCACCGGCCTCCTCACCCCGTAACGCACAGCGCCGAGGCGTCAGTTTCTGACGCCGAGAGGTCATTTCATGAGACCGAATGGTCCATTCGACGCCAGAAATCGACTTCTCGCGGCCAAAAGCCGACTTCTCGGCGCGGGGCGGCGTCAGCCGAAGACGGAGGCGCGCTCGCCCAGCAGGCGGTAGAGGGTCTGCTGAATCGTCTCGCGCACCTGGTCGGTGACGTTGAAGACCAGCATCGGGTCATCGGCCTCCGAGTCGTCGTACGCATCGGTGCGGATCGGCTCGCCGAATTCGATCAGCCACTTCGACGGGAGCGGGATGAGACCCAGCGGCCCGAGGAGCGGGAAGAACGGCGTGATCGGCAGGTAGGGGACGCCGAGAACCTTGGCGAGAGCCGGGATGTTGCCGACCAGCGGGTAGATCTCCTCGGCGCCGACGACGGAGAGCGGCACGATCGGGACGCCGGTGCGCAGCGCGGAGGAGACGAAGCCGCCGCGGCCGAAGCGCTGGAGCTTGTAGCGCTCGCTGTAGGGCTTGCCGATGCCCTTGAAACCCTCGGGCCATACGCCGACCAGCTCGCCGTTGCGCAGCATCCGCTCGGCATCCTCGCTGCAGGCCAGCGTGGCGCCCGCCTTGCGGGCGATGTTGCCGACGATCGGCATCCGGAAGACGAGGTCGGCCCCGAGCGGGCGCAGGTCACGCCCGAGCTCGTCGTGGATCGAGACCATCGTCATCAGGCCGTCCATCGGGATGGTGCCGGAATGGTTGGAGACGATCAGGGCGCCGCCGTCGGTCGGGATGTTCTCGATACCGCGCACCTCGACCCGGAACCACTTCTCCTTGATCGGCCGCAGCACGGCCAGCAGGAAGCGTTGGGTCAGCTCGCGGTCGAAGCCGTATTCGTCGACGGAGTATTCGCCCGAGATCCGGCGGCGCAGGAACACGATGAACCGAGCGAGCTGCTCCTCCCACTCGGTGCCGAAGACCTCTTTGGCGGCACTCTCCAGAGCCGCGGCCCAGTCGGCCGCCGGGATCGCCCGCAGCGGGTGGCGCTCGCGCGCGTTGGTGCCGGTGAAACCCTGGGCGGCGGACTCAGTCACCGGGCGCTCCTGTCAGTCGGCTCTCCAAGGCGGCCAGCGCACGGTCAGCACGGTTGGCGGACGGCATCACGCTGTCCGCAAAGTCTACGACCGTGTCCTCGGTGGTGTATCGAGGTTCGAAACCCAGCAGGGAGCGCATCCGGGTGGTGTCGACGCCGCGACCGTAGGTCAGCAGCGCCCTCAGCTCGGCGGGATACTCGCCGCCACCGAACCTCGTCAGACCGAACAGCGGCTCGGGGATCGGCACGGTGACCCGCTGCAGCCGGCGCGCGACCTGCGAGTGGGTCAGCACGCCGTCACCGGCGACGTTGAACGTCCCGGGGACACCGGTGCGTACGGCATGCTCGAGGACGCCGTAGAGGTCCTGCTCGTGGAGGAACTGCAGGCGCGGGTCGAAGCCCAGCACGCTCGGCACGACCGAGCGCCGGAAATGGGCCGTGATCGGGCTGACCACGCTCGGTCCGAGGACGTTGGCGCAGCGCAGCACCGTGACCGCGATGTCCGGCCGACGACGGGCGAAGCCGCGTACGTAGGACTCGATGTCGGCCACGTCGCGGGCATAGCCGGAGGACGGGGTGCGCCGCGGCTCCATCGACTCGGTGAACATCGCCGGGTCGCGGCTGCTCGCCCCATAGACCTGGGTCGTCGACTTCACCACGACCTGGCGCAGGGACGGCGCAGTCTGACAGGCCGCGAGGAGCTGCATCGTCCCGATGACGTTGAGCTCCTTCATCGTCGAACGACCCCCGGTGGTGCCGGGGGTCGCGATGACGCTGAGGTGGACGACGGTGTCGACCTCCTCCTTGGCGATCACCTTGGCGATCACCGGGTTGCGGATGTCGGCTCGGACGAATCCGACCTTGCCGATGTCACCGCGAGGCGGTGCGACATCGACGCCGATCACCCGCTCGACGTTCGGGTGGCGGGCGGCAGCGCGCGCAAAACGGCGCCCGAGGTCACGCGAGACCCCGGTGACCAGGAGGACCCGGCCGGGTCCGGTGCGTTCCGCCACCTACGCCACGAACGTCACTTGCCGAGCTTGCGGCGCTGGACGCGAGTCTTCTTGAGCAGCTTGCGGTGCTTCTTCTTCGCCATGCGCTTGCGACGCTTCTTGATGACAGAACCCACGGGGAACCCTTCACGATCGTTGCAGAGAATGCCGGCCCGGTGCCGACGCGGCCACTCACCGCAGCGCGCGGCAAACAGACCTAGGGGGTAAGACTAACGAAGTCAGGGCACCCACAGAGAATCGGTGACCCGGTGAGACCGGTGTTGCCCCCGCGCCCATCCTGCCCGGGCGCGGGGTCCGACAACTAGCCCGCGTTGTAGAACGAGCTCTTGAGGTACTCGTTCGCGTCGTCCTCCCGAACCCGGAAGGAACGACCGACACGTACCGCAGGCAGCTCGCCCGAGTGAACCAACCGGTAGACCGTCATCTTGGAGACGCGCATCATCGACGCAACCTCGGCAACGGTCAGGAACTTGCTGTCAGAGATGTCTCCAGAAGGAGTAACCATCTGCTTCCACCGTTCTCTCTCGAGTGATCGCGACGCCAGCGGCTTCCCCACCGCTGGTCCAAAAACGCGATCCCAAAGTGAGAATAGGGCCTGATGTGACTGATGGGGAAGGGGACACCCTTGAGAATCTCACATACCACCGGCGTGTCGAGTTGCTTTTGGGCGCGACGATCTGAGGTTTCTAGGCCGGCTCGAAACTAGGTGTCGGGCTACGGCATCGGGTCGAGCCCGTGCAGCGGGAACACCGCTGTGCGAGTCGCATGGACCTGCCGGTCCAGCCACGTACCGGGGTCGTATCCGCTCCCCCAGTCGCGGTAGGCCGGTTCGCGTCCGTCCGTCATGCGCAACGGTGCGACCCTCCCGAGGCGCGTCTGCACGTGCTCACGCCAGCCACCTGGCACGTCGAGCGTCGGCTCCAAGGGATTCCCCGACACTAGCGCAAGTAGGTGCGTCCATGCGCGTGGCACGACGTCGACGACCGCATAACCGCCGCCGCCGAACGCCACCCACTTGCCCGCGCACACCTCGTGGGCGAGCTCGTGGAGCGCGACGTACGCCGCCCGCTGGCCGTCCACGCTGAGCGCCAGGTCGGCCAAGGGGTCGTCGGTGTGGGAGTCGCAGCCCTGCTGGGTCACCAGGATCTCGGGCTGGAACTCACGGATCAGGTCGGGCACGACCGCGTGGAAGGCGCGCAGCCAGCCGTGATCGGCGGTGCCGGGTGGCAGCGCGACGTTGACCGCGGTCCCCTCGGCCTCCGGCCCGCCGACCTCCTCGGCGAAGCCGGTGCCGGGGAAGAGGAGCTGCCCGGTCTCGTGGAGCGAGATCGTCAGGACGCGCGGGTCGTTCCAGAAGGCCCGCTCGACACCGTCCCCGTGGTGCACGTCCACGTCGACGTACGCGACCTTCTTCACGCCCTGGTCGAGGAGCCACTGGATGCCGGCGGCGACGTCGTTGTAGATGCAGAACCCGGAGGCTCGTCCGCGCATCGCGTGGTGCAGGCCGCCCATGATGTTGGCGCTGTGCAGGCTCTCGCCGGAGTAGACCTGGCGGCAGGCCTCGATGCTCGCGCCGACGATGTGCGCGCTGGCGTCGTGGATGTGCGCGAAGACCGGATCGTCCTCGGTGCCGAGGCCGTGGGCGAGGTCGGACTCGCCGCTCCGGCCGGCCTTGATGACCGCCTCGATGTAGCTCTCGTCGTGGATGGTGAGCAGCTGCTCCGGGGTGCCCATCGGTGCCTCGACGACCTTCAGGTGGTCGAGTACGCCGAGCTCGCCCGCCAGGCGCATCGTCAGGTCCACCCGGATCGGCGCCATCGGGTGAGTCGGGCCGAAGTCGTAGTCGGCCAGGCTCTCGTCGAAGACGACCGTCGAGTGCCCCTGGCACGAGGTCGGCCACGTGGTCGGCGGAGTCGTCATGGGCCACACGGTATCCGTGAGGTGTGCAACACTGGAGAGGTGTTCAGCATTCGTTCCACCGAGTGGTGGTCCGCCTCCTAGGCGGTCCACCCTCTTGTCGAGCACTCACATCAGGCCGCCCACGGGCGGCCTTTCTCGTAGGTATCGTCGCTGACCCGTGGGCCTCACCATCCGAAAGGTCCACCATGACGAAGCGACTCTCCCTCATCACGCCCTCCGGCCGGCTCACCCTCGGCAACCTGCTCGGCGCGCTGCGCCCGATGCGATGTGTCGAGCCTGTCGAGATGGCCGCCTCGGCCGACGCGGACGCCTACTACGGGCTCTCCGACCTGCACGCCCTGACGCTGCCGCACGAACCGTCGGTTCTGCGTACGCGGACGGAGGAGATGGCCCTCCTCCTGATGGCCTCCGGGCTCGAACCGGCCACGCTGTTCATCCAGTCCCACGTCCCCGCGCACCGTTCCCTCGGCTATCTGCTGGAGTGCGTCGCGCACACCGGCGAGCTCGGGCGGATGATCCAGTTCAAGGAGAAGTCACGCCGCGTCGGGGCATCGGTGCGCGCGTCGCTGTTCACCTATCCGGTGCTGATGGCCGCCGACATCCTGCTCTACGGCGCCACCGAGGTGCCCGTCGGTGACGACCAGCGCCAGCACGTCGAGCTCGCCCGGGACATCGCGATCCGGTTCAACACGACGTACGGCCGGGTCTTCTCGGTCCCCCAGGCCGTGCACCCCGGGGCCGGGGCCCGGATCATGGATCTGGCCGACCCGACGAACAAGATGTCGAAGTCCGCCGGCGACGAGCACCCCGGGTCGATCTTCCTGCTGGACGATGCCGATGTCGTACGTCGCAAGGTGGCTCGTGCGGTCACGGACTCCGCCGGGGACGTCTCGCGTGATCCCGAGCGGCCGGGCGTGACCAACCTGATCGACATCCTCGAGGCCTGCGGCGGTTCTTCTGCCGGGCTGTCGGGCTACGGCGCTCTGAAGTCGGCGGTCACCGACGCCGTCATCGCCGAGCTCGAGCCGATCCAGAAGCGCTACCACGAGCTCGCCGCCGACCGGGCGTACGTCACGCAGGTCTACGCCGCCGGAGCGGCGAGGTGCCGGGATGTGACCGCCCCGGTCTTGGCCGCCGCGGAGGCTGCGATCGGGCTGAGCTGACGACGCAGCCACGGGTAACACGGTGTCCGCGCGGGTAAGAGCGTGCTGCAGCACGCTGCTACCCGGTGTAACACCGTGTTACCCCTGCCGGGCCCGTCAGATCCGCACGTCCGCCAGCTCACCGACCCGAGCACCCTGCGGCCGCAGGTAGACCACGAAGGTGACCAGGGCGCAGATGGCGTAGAAGATGGTGAAGGCGACGAACGCCGACTTGGTGGCATCGAGGGGGTTGTCGACCCAGGGGCTGTTGAAGGCGATCGGGATGAGGAACCCGCCGATCGCGCCGACGGCGCCGATGATGCCGACCGCGGCGGAGGACTTCTTGGTCGCGCCGACTAGGGCCGTGTCCCGCTCGGCGGTGCCCGGGGTGGTGGCCAGCTCGGCCTCACGGCGGAAGATCGACGGGATCATCTTGTACGTCGACCCGTTGCCGATGCCGGTCGAGGCGAAGACCAGCATGAAGAAGCCCAGGAAGACCGGGAACCAGGACTGGTTCGCCTGGGCGATGGCGGGCGAGGCGTCCGGGTTCGGGGTGAGCTGCATCAGGGTCCACAGCACCGCGAGGGTGAAGACGACCATCCCGATGAAGGCGCCGAGCGTGACCTTCGCGCCGCCCCAGCGGTCGGCCAGCCAGCCACCCAGCGGCCGGGTCGCGGAGCCGATCAGGGCGCCGAGGAAGGCGAAGTAGGCGAAGTAGATGCCGGTGCCGAGCGGCGCGGGCTCGGGCACCCAGAAGTTGAGCTTGATCAGCAGCGGCATCGCAGCGGAGTAGCCGATGAACGATCCGAAGGTGCCGATGTAGAGGAACGACATGATCCAGGTCTGCTTCGACTTCACGACCGAGAGCTGCTCACGCGCGGACGACTTCGCGGAGCTGATGTTGTCCATGAAGAAGAAGGCCGCGAGGATCGCGATGACGGCCAGCGCCGCGTAGACGAACGCCGCCCGCTCCAGGTCGATGCCACCGGACGATGCCTTGATCAGCCCGAAGATGCCGGCGCCACCGACGATGACCGGCAGCAGGAACTGGATGAGCGCGACGCCGAGGTTGCCGCCGGCGGCGTTGAGACCGAGCGCCGCCCCCTTCTTCGAGGCGGGATAGAAGAAGTTGATGTTCGCCATCGAGGAGGCGAAGTTCCCGCCGCCGAGCCCCGCGGTGGCGGCGATGAGGCAGAAGGCCCAGTAGGGAGTGGACGGCTGGGTGACGGCGTACGCGAAGCCGAGGGTCGGCACGAGCAGCAGCGCGGCCGACATCATCGTCCAGTTGCGACCGCCGAACTTCGGCACCGCGAGGGTGTAGGGCACCCGCAGCAGCGAACCGACCAGGTTCGGGATGGCGATCAGGAAGAACAGCTGGCTCGGGGTGAAGTCGAAACCCTGGGCGACCAGGAAGGCCGAGGAGACCGACCAGATCAGCCAGACCGAGAAGCCGAGGTGCTCGGCGAAGATCGACCAGATCAGGTTGCGGCGGGCGGTCTTGGCCCCGGTCTCCTCCCAGAAGGTGGCGTCCTCCGGACGCCAGTCGTCGATCCAGTAGCGGCGGCTCATGGTGGGCTCCTCAGGTGCGGGCAGTCGGCGAGATACCACCCACGATCGCCAGCCCACGTTTCAGCGGCAGCCAACCCTCGCGGGCCAGACCGTCAACTTCCTCTCACGGCCTCACAGCGCTCACAACCTCACGTGCGCCGTCGAGCGGCAGGTAAAGGCCTTACCCAAACCGGGCGATTCGATCGCCACCGAAGGCAATGAGACTGAATGACGACCGGTGACGACGCGGTCGCCGGTCGGTACGGACAACACAAGGGGGACACACCATGTCCAGACTTCCACGGTGTCTGACGGCGGCTGTCGCACTGATCCTCGGCGCGGCGCTCATCGCCACCACCCCGGCAGCACAGGCCCATTCCAAACCTGGTCTGCCCAAGGGCGTTCTCGCAACCGGTCTGCTCAGCCCGCTCAGCGCGGCGGTGGACCACGACGGAACTGCGTACGTCTCCTCGAACTTCGCCGGGCAGATCCTGAAGGTCCGGCCGGGCAAGAAGGCCAAGGTCATCTACACCGACCCCAACGGCTACGAGGTCGGCGGGCTCTCGGTCCACGACGGCGTGGTGACGTTCGTCGTCACCCGGTCCAACCGCGAGACCTTCGAGAACACGGGCAGCTGGCTGAAGCGGCTCTACCCGTCCGGCAAGGTCAAGACGGTCGCCGACCTGCACGCCTACGAGACGAAGCGCAACCCCGACGGCCGTGCGTCCTACGGGTTCCGCGACGGCGACACCGCCTGCAACGCGAAGTGGCCGGCCGAGATCGGCGCGCCAGCCGCCTACAAGGGCGCGATCGACTCGCACCCGTACGCCACCGCCGGCGCCCACGGTCGCACCTACGTCGCCGACGCCGGTGGCAACAGCATCCTGTCGGTCTCCTCGTACGGTCACGTGCGGACCGTGACGACGCTGCCGGGGATCCCGTACACCTTCACTCCGGAGGTGGTCGAAGGCTTCGGGCTCGACCAGTGCTTCGTGGGCCGGACCTACTACTTCGAGGGTGTGCCGACCGATGTCGAGACCGGCCACCACGGACGGCTCTACGTCACCAGCCTGCCGGGCGGACCGGAGGGGCCCGAGCTCGGTCCCCGCGGGAGCGTCTTCAAGATCGACGCCCGGACGGGACACAAGAAGCAGGTCGCTCGTGACTTCCTCGGCGCCACCGGCGTAGCGGTGAGTCCGCACGGCACGATCTACGTGGCCGAGATGTTCGGCAACAAGATCACCGCCGTACGCCACGGCCACCGTTGGACGAAGGCTTCGCCGCCGACTCCCGGAGCGGTCGAGTGGACCAGGTGGGGCGTGGTCGCCACGATCGACGTCCTCTCCGGCACCGACGGCACCTCGCCGCCGGCCGGCAAGCTGGTCAACCTCGGGTGATCCGGACGTACGCGGCGGGCGGCCCGAGTCGCCCGCCGCGTACGTCTTCCTTCTCGGCCTCAGCCGAGGTAGCGCTCCCACGGGCCGGTGATGGCCAGCGTGTAGCCGGGGTCCTGCATGTTGACGAAGAGGACCTTGCCGTCGGGCGAGAAGCACGGGCCGCAGAATTCGGAGTCGTTGAGGTCGTTGCGCGCGATGGCGTACGCCGGGCCGCCCGGGAACGCGCCGAGCACGTGCGAGGCGCCGGTGCCGTCCTCGGCCAGCACCAGCGAACCCCAGGGGGTCACGGTGACGTTGTCGGGACCGTCGAAGGTGAGGTCGGTGTACTTCGGCGCCGGGGCATCGTCCTCGGACTGCCTCTGGTGCGGGAAGTAGGTGACCAGCTGGATGGTCTCGGCCTCGAAGTCGTAGAACCAGACCATGCCGTCGTGCGGGCTCGCGTCGGCCGGGAGATCGGTGTCCTCCCAGGCGTAGGAGTTGACCACGTAGACACCCTCGTCCGTGCTCCACACGCCCTCGAACTTGCGACCGCGGGTGACCTCGCCGTCGGCGAACTGCTCGCGGCACGGCGTCTCCTGGGCGTCCCGCTCCGGGACCGCCTTCCACCTCACCGGGAAGGGCCGGCCCAGCTGTGCGGAGGTCAGGTAGGCCACGTCGGGGACCACGGAGCCGTCGGGGAGGATGATCTGCATCGCGGCGAGCGTGCCGGCGTCGTCGGCCAGCTCGGTGAGCACGCCCGGGCCGAGCCTGACCCCGGCCGGAGCGGTCCAGCGGTAGAAGAGCCCGTTGGGCTCGTCGGCGTCCTCGGAGAGGAAGACCTTGGTGCGGGTCCGGTCGATCGCCAGGGCCTCGTGGTCGTAGCGGCCGAAGGCCTTGATCGGCCGCGGGTCGGCCGAGCCGTCGGCCCAGACCTCGAAGACGTAGCCGTGGTCCTTCTCGTAGGTGCCCGTGGTGCCGTCCTCGCCCTCCCACTTCTCGCCGGCGTCGTTGACGGTCTCCTCGCAGGTCAGCCAGGTCCCCCACGGGGTGGGGCCGCCTGCGCAGTTGGTCGAGGTTCCGGAGATCGCGACGAACTCACCGAGGTTGGCGCCGCCCGCGTCGGTGGTGATCACGGTACAGCCGCCCGAGGGTGCGCCCGGGTCGTAGACGGTGCCGTCGACCAGCGGCACCGAGATGCCCTCGCCGGGCTCGATCTCGTGGTTCTGGATGAGCGTGTAGCGCCCACGCCGGCCACCGAGCACCATCATCCCGTCGTGGTTGGACGGTGTCTTCTCCCCCGTCTCCAGGGTCGTCTCTCCGGCCGAGGTGACGATGGCGTACGTGAATCCCTCGGCCAGCGCGAGGATCCCCTTCGGGTCGTCCACGAGCGGCGGGAACGGCTCGCGGGCGCGCTTGCGTCCGGGGGTGCCGGGCCGGACCGGCTTCGCCTCGGCAAGAGTGGGAACGGCACCGGCGACGGCCAGGCCGACCCCGGCCGCGGCTCCTCCGGTGAGCAGGGAGCGTCGAGTTGCGGACATGGGTTGGAACTCCTCGGAGCTTGGTAGGGGAACCCGAGACAGGTCTCAGCCCTCTACCCAAGCCACTCCGCAACACCCGGGCGCCCGCCTGAGGTGAACCTCAGACGACCACACCGTGAAACGTACGCCGAGACGGCGCGTCAGGCCGCCCCGAACAGGCCGGTCAGGCCGGTTCTCCGGGCGGGGCCGGAGCGCCCGCTCTCCCACGCGTACCCACACCTGCAGCACATCAGTCGCCGGCGGCCCCCCGCCGTACGCGAGAGAACCCGGATCTCCTCGTCTTCGGTGCACTTGGCACACATAGCCGAAGTCATCGAGTGAACTCCTCGCACTTCATACGTGAACAGAATCTGTACAACTCATTCCAGGGTGACACAAGCCAGGGGCTGTCCCCCAGTTGAGAACATCCTGTGGCTGAACTGTGACGGCCCTATTGACCAGCGGGAACGTCGTCGGAGTTGGCGACGCCGTAGGGGACGTGCACCCCGGCGATCGACTCGACCACCT
This sequence comes from Nocardioides sp. NPDC047086, assembly GCF_040643685.1. NCBI lineage: Bacteria > Bacillati > Actinomycetota > Actinomycetes > Propionibacteriales > Nocardioidaceae > Nocardioides > Nocardioides sp. NPDC047086. Next base: position 16,050 of record NZ_JBEYUV010000024.1, on the reverse strand, counting down.
CGTCCAGATGGGTCGTCTGGTCGTCGAAGAAGATCAGCGGGCGGAGCACCTGGAGCACGCGCACCTTCTCGACGCCACCGAGGAAGAAGGCCTCGTTGACGTGGACGTCCCAGGACTGCAGCGACCGGATCGCTCGCTCGTGGGCCGGTGCGCCGCGAGCGGTGACGAGCGCGATCCGCAGCCGTGGCTCGTAGCCCGGATCCTCCAGGCGGCGCTGCTCCTCGATCTGCTGGATCTGGTTGAGGTCGCGCAGCAGCGGCTGCAGTGGCCCGGGCGCGAGCGGCTCGGTCTTCCGGCTCGCCTCGTAGGCCCGATACCTCTCGATCCCCTCCTCGCGGAAGACCCGCTCGGAGCCGTCGTCGGCAAGCACTCCGTCGAAGTCGAAGGCGACGACGACGGAGCGGTCGGTCTCGTCGTACGTCGCCGCCGAGGGCAGCACGTGACCGGCCGGGAATCCCTCGCGGTTGGCCGCGATGACGTCCTCACGGTTGCCGCTGAGGAACAGCGACATGTCCAGCGCGCCGATGTAGGGGTGAGGTGAACGACCCTGGGTGAAGACCGCGCGGGTCATCGGCAGGCCGTGGTGCTCGATCGAGCGCATCACCCGCAGCCCCGTGTTGGGGTCGTTGCGCGAGACCACGATCACCTCGACGAGACCGTCCTCGGCGTCCGGCGCCAGGTCGTTGAGGCCCAGCAGCCGCTTGATGAACGGGAACGCGACACCCGGCCGGAGCGGCTCGTCGATGCGTTCGTCCTGGTAGCGGCGGTAGGCCCCCTCCCCGTGCTCGCGGAAGTAGGCATCCGACTCGGTCAGATCGAAGAGCGCGCTCGACGCGATCCCGACCACCAACCGGTCACTCAGCTCGTATCCCACGCTCCGCAACCTACCGCTCGGGACCGGAACCAGGTCGTTGCCAGATCAACTCAGGTCCGCCATAGTTCGCGCCAGCGTCCTCGTGGCACCGGCCACATCTCTCGGGGAGGATCGCTGTTTTGTTTTCTTCGATCCCCCTTCCCCTGGAGGAGAAGTACGTCTCATGAGCATCACACGAAGCCTGAGTCTCGCCGCCGGATCCGCCGCTCTGGCAGCGCTGGCCATCACCGTTCCGCCCGCCACCGCGGGCACCGGTGCCGATCCGGCGCTGGGCAGACCGAGCGTGGTCGCCGACGGCCTCAACAACCCCTACTCGCTCGCGTGGGGAGCCCGCGACAAGCTCTGGCTCACCGAGAAGAGCGGCCGGTCGGTCCTCAGCGTGGACCCCACGACCGGCGCGAAGAGCACCCTGCTGGACCTCTCCTCCCAGGCCGTCTCCAGCGGCCAGGACGGCGTGCTGGGTCTGGCCGTGGAACCGTCGGTCGTCAACAACGACCGCGGCTATGCGTACGTCTCGTTCACCTACGACTCCGGCCGGGCCGAGGAGTCCACGGGTGAGACCCGGCGTACCAAGATCGTCCGCTACAGCTACGACGACGCCACCAAGAAGCTGGTCAAGCCCGCGACGATCATCTCCGGGCTGCCCGGCAGCATCGACCACCAGGCCGGCCGCCTGCTGATCGGTCCCGACGGGAAGCTCTACTACTCGATCGGCGACCAAGGCACCAACCAGTACTCCCTCGCCTGCCGTCAGAACCAGGCCCAGACGCTGCCCACCGCGGCCGAGGTCGCCGGCAAGGACTGGTTCGCCTACCAGGGCAAGACCCTGCGCCTGAACCGCGACGGCTCGATCCCGACCGACAACCCGACGATCAGCGGCGTACGCAGCCACATCTGGACCTACGGGCACCGCAACCCCCAGGGCTTCGCGTTCACCGCGTCCGGCAAGCTCCTCGAGGCCGAGCACGGGCCCAAGACCGACGACGAGATCAACCTGCTCCGGGCCGGCGGCAACTACGGCTGGCCCAACGTCGCCGGCTATCAGGACGACGAGTCGGCCTACGTCTACGGCGACTGGAGCGCCTCCTCCCCCACGCCCTGCGCGGAGCTGACGCACTCCGACTTCGAGATCCACCAGGACGTACCGACGTGGAAGGAGTCGGAGTTCACCGAGCGTTTCACCGAGCCGCTGGACACTTTCGGAACGTCGGTCACCTGGGACCACGACTTCACCGGCGCCCCGTGCGACGAGTCGGGTCTCTACTACATCTGCTACCCGACCATCGCGCCCTCCAGCCTGACCTACTACAAGCCGGCCACCGGCCGGGCGATGCCGGGCTGGGAGAACTCGGTGATCATGACCAGCCTCAAGGACGGCACGATCTACCGGCTGGGCCTCAACTCGATCGAGACCGACGTGGTCGCGGTCGAGCCGCTCTACACCGACCAGGACCGGTTCCGCGCCACCATCGTCAGCCCCGACGGCAAGACGGTCTACGCGATCACCGACACCGCCGGCCTCGTCCGCGGTGAGGGGGACGCCCCGACCACCGACCTCGCCCACCCGGGCTCGCTGCTCGCCTTCCCGGTCAGCAACTGACGTACCTCGCTCGTCGGGCCGGATCGTCCTCGGGCGATCCGGCCCGACGTCGTCGGTGGTGCCCACGGCGATCGGCCGCGGGGGTGGCGGGACCGTGATTCGGGTACCGGAGCCCTCGGCACAGGAGGTAGTGATGTCGACGAGTGAGCGTGAGCAGCACTCCGAACGGGACGGGTCCGGCCAGTCACACCACGACGACGTGAAGACGATGCCCTCCCAGGTCAGCAACGACGTCGGGGTGTTCGACAGATTCGCCACCCATGCGAGCGCGTTCGTGTCGCGGGCGTGGTTCTTCGTGATGTGCGTGCTGCTCGTGGTGATCTGGGCGCCGTCCATCATCGTGCTGCCCGACGTGGACACCTGGCAGCTGATCATCAACACGGCCACGACGATCGTCACGTTCCTGCTGGTGGCGCTCCTGCAGAACACCCAGAAGCGGACCGACGACGCCGTCCAGCAGAAGCTCAACGCCATCGCCGAAGGGCTCTCCGCCATGATGGAACGACTGGCCCGCGACCATCCCGAGCTCCGCGACGACCGCGACGAGCTACGACAGGCCGTCGGGCTGGAGGAGCGGGAGAGCGCGGAATGAGCCGCCCGCACCCGGACTCACCGGAGGGCGTACGCGAAGAAAATGGTGTGCATCCGGCGCCGCGCCTGCCTAGCGTGGTCGGTATGCAGCAGCGACCGCTTCCGTTCCGCTACCCGTCCGGGGAGCGGCCGCCGAGCTGAGCCTGCACGCAGGAACGACCGGGGCCGCTCCGAGGACGAACTCCTCGTGGCGGCCTTGTTGTACGTGGACGGGTTGTAGGGAAGCGGCCATCCCTCCTGGTTTGGGTCCAGGCGATCGCGGGTTCGAGTCCCGCCAACCCGACGAGAGATCAGTCCGCGTTGGTGACGCGGAGGAACTCCTGGACGTCGAAGACGGCGCGGAAGACGCCGGCGGCCTTCGGGAGCAGAGGCGCGACCTCGGCGTAGGGGACGACGCGGGGATCGGTGACCCGGTGGTCGACGCCGTCGTAGACGATCGTGGCCGAGTTGGCAGCCAGGACGTTCTGGGCCCAGTCGACCTTCGAGGTGTAGGGCAGGTTGATGACGAAGCCGTCCGGGGTGGGGAACGGCGTGATCGGGGTGGCGTACTCCCGGCCGCTCGCGCGGCCGACATGGAGGACGACGCCGTTGGTCGCACCTTCGGTCCCGGCGGTCTTCAGAGCCTCGGAGGCGAACCGCTTCGAGAAGGCGCGGATGCGGTCCTGCAGCCAGGGCGACTTGTTGCGCATGCCGATCACGAAGGCGGCGCCCGCACCCGCTACACCGGCGGCCAGCAGACCCGGGATCACTCGACTCAATCGCATGCCGCAAACGTACCTCGCGGCCCTACGGCGGCTCGGGTGACAGATAGCGTGGGCGCCGTCACAATTGTTGGGGTCATCTCGACGAGCTCGATACACCGCTCGGCAGGCTCGACCACCGGAGAGAAGGAGTGTGGATGCGGCGCTGGAGGCGCACTCACCTGGGCACAGAGGCCGACCGGGCGACCTTCCGCACCCTTCACAACGCATCGCTGGCCAGCCCTGCGCTGCGTGGCGGCCTGACCGTCGACAGCGCGGAGCGCGCGGCCCCTCATCTGCAGGCGCTCCTGGCGGCTCCCGCGCTCGCGATCACGGACACCGACGGCCTGCTCGCCTGGGAAGGCATCGGCACCCACCACCAGGACCAGGTGACCAAGCTGGCGGAGGGAACCCTGGAGCGCGGTGCGACCCGGTTCTACGACCGGGTCGACCTCGAGTGCGGCCTGGCCGGCTGCCCGCTGCACTCGGCCGTGGTCAGCCCGCTGGTCGTCGACGACCACCTGGTCGGCACGCTGCAGGCGTACGCCCCGGACACCTCGGCGATGATGGTCCGCGCGACCGACGAGGTCGCGACCTGGGTCTCCGGGCAGCTCGAGCTGGCCGAGCTCGACGCGTCGCGGCGGCGCCTGATGGAGGCGGAGGTGCGCGCGCTGCGCGCTCAGATCAGCCCGCACTTCATCTACAACTCGCTGGGGGCGATCGCCAGCTTCGTACGCACCGACCCGGAGCGCGCCCGCGAGCTGCTGCTCGAGTTCGCCGACTTCACCCGCTACTCCTTCCGGACCCATGGCGAATACACGACGCTGTCCGAGGAGCTCCGCTCCGTGGAGCGCTACCTGCTCCTGGAGCAGGCCCGGTTTGGCGAGCGGCTCTCGGTGAGGCTCTCGGTCGCGCCTGAGGTGCTGCCGATCGCGGTGCCGTTCCTGTGCCTGCAGCCGCTGGTCGAAAATGCCGTACGCCACGGTCTGGCCGACGCACAGACCGGCCACATCTCCATCCGGGCCGCCGACAGCGGCACCGAGTGCGTGATCGAGGTCGAGGACGACGGCGCCGGCGAGGACCCGGAGAAGGTACGCAACGCGCTGGCCGGCGGCGCCGACTCCGTCGGGCTCGGCAACGTCGACGCCCGGCTCCGCAACGCCTACGGCGACGACTACGGGCTGGTCGTCGAGACCGCCCCCGGTGCCGGCACGAAGGTCATCCTCAGAATCCCGAAGTTCGCCCCAGGAGTCCACACATGAACCGCACCACCCAGGCAGTCGCCGCGCGGCAGGGCGCGCCCGGCGGCCGGCTGCGGATCCTGGTAGTCGACGACGAGCCGCCGGCGGCCGACGAGCTCTCCTACCTGCTCACCCAGGATGCCCGGGTGGCGGAGGTGCGCACCTGCCTGAACGCGACCGACGGGCTGCAGCAGCTGCAGGGTTCGGGCGTCGACGCGGTGTTCCTCGACATCCAGATGCCGGGCCTCAACGGGTTGGAGCTGGCCCGGCTCCTGGCGCGGTTCAAGACGCCGCCGGCGGTCGTGTTCGTGACCGCTCACGAGGAGCACGCGCTGGAGGCCTTCGACCTGCGCGCGGTCGACTACGTGCTCAAGCCGGTGCGCGCCGAGCGCCTGGCGGAGACCGTCACCCGGCTGATGGGCAACATGCCGGAGGAGGAGCCGAGCGGCGACGTACAGATCCCGGTCGAGCTCGGCGGCGTCACCCGCTTCGTGTGGCGCTCCCAGATCACCCACGTGGAGGCGCAGGGCGACTACGCCCGGCTGCACACCGCCGACGCCTCCCATCTGGTGCGGGTCCCGCTGACCCAGCTGGAGCAGGAGTGGGCCTCGGCCCGCTTCGTACGCATCCACCGGTCCCTCCTCGTCAACCTCGCCCACGTCACCGAGGTGCGGTCGGAGGCCGGGCGCACCTCGGTCGTCGTCGGTGGCCCTGCCCGCGGCAGCGAGCTGCAGGTGAGCCGCCGGCACACGCGCCAGCTCAAGGACCTGCTCGCCCGGCGCTCATGACCCCTCCTGACAGCAGATCCTGATGACTGAGCCCCAACGCGTACGCGTCACCGGACCGCCCCGGCGACGCCCGGCCGTGCGCCGCGTCGACGTCGACGAGGACACCCGCCTCGGCGAGATCTACCTCGGCTCGCTGATGCGCGCCCAGCTCTCGATCGCCGTACGCACCCTGGCGGTGCTCTTCCTCGGCGTCGGCTCGCTCCCGCTGCTGTTCTGGCTGGCTCCGGGGCTGGTGCGCACGGCTCCGTTCGGCGTCCCCCTCCCCTGGCTGCTCCTCGGGGTGCTGGTCTACCCGTTCCTGTTCCTCCTCGGCCGCTGGTATCTGCGCGGCGCGGAGCGCAACGAGGCCAGCTACGCCGACCTGCTCCGCTCGGACGACGAGGCGCCATGACCCTCGACTCCGCCCCGGCGATCGTCGCCGTCACCCTGGTCACCCTGGCGACGCTGACCATCGGCACCTGGGGGCTGCGGTTCAGCAGGACCACGAGCGACTTCTACGTCGCCTCGCGGTCGGTGCGACCCGGCCTCAACGCGAGCGCGATCGGCGGGGAGTACCTCTCGGCCGCCTCCTTCCTCGGGGTCGCCGGGCTGGTGTTCACCTCCGGCGCGGAGATGCTCTGGTATCCGATCGGCTGGACCGCCGGCTATCTCGTGCTGCTGACCCTGGTCGCGGCCCCTCTTCGCAGGTCAGGGGCGTACACGCTGCCCGACTTCGCCGAGGAGCGGCTCGCCTCACGAGGGGTGCGGCGGCTGTGCTCGCTGCTGGTCGTGAGCATCGGCTGGCTCTATCTGCTGCCCCAGCTGCAGGGCGCCGGGCTGACCCTGGAGCTCGTCGCCGGAGCGCCCCGCTGGGTAGGACCCGTGCTGGTCGGGACGGTGGTGCTGGTCAGCGTCTTCTCGGGCGGGATGCGCTCGATCACCTTCGTGCAGGCCTTCCAGTACTGGCTCAAGCTGACCGCGCTCCTGGTCCCCGTCGGCGTGCTGGTCGCGGTCTGGGACAGCGACGGTGCACCCCGCGCGACCGACCTCAGCCAGACCTGGTCGCTGCCGATGGGCACCGACGGCTCCGCCGGTCTCTACGCCACCTACTCCCTGATCGCAGCGACCTTCCTCGGCACCATGGGCCTGCCGCACGTGGGCGTCCGCTTCTACACCAACCCCGACGGCCGCGCCGCCCGCCGCACGACCCTGGTCGTGCTCGCGCTGCTCGGCACCTTCTACCTGCTGCCGCCGATCCTCGGCCTCTTGGGACGCGTGTACGCAGCCACTCCCGCCTCCGCCGACACCCTGGTGCTCGAGCTGCCCCGCCTGATGGTCCCCGGCTGGGCGGGTGACGCGCTGACCGGACTGGTCTGCGCGGGCGCCTTCGCGGCCTTCCTGTCGACCTCGTCCGGCCTGGCGATCGCCGTCTCCGGCGTGCTCTCCCAGGATGTGGTCGTGCCGTGGCTGCGCCGCCGAGGAAGCCGGTTCGGTGGCGTCGCCGCCTTCCGGATCGCCTCGCTGGTCGCCGTCATCGTCCCGGTCGCCGGCGCCCTGCTGACGCCCAGCGTCGGCGTCGCCCGCGGGGTCGCGCTGGCCTTCGCGCTCGCGGCGGCGACCTTCTGCCCGCTGCTCCTGCTCGGCATCTGGTGGCGCCGGCTGACCGCCCACGGCGCCGCCGCCGGGCTGGTCACCGGCCTGGTCACCACGGGCTCGGCCGTGGTGTTCACCATCAGCGGCTCGCGCACGGGCACGTGGGCGGATGTCGTGCTCGCCCAGCCTGCGCTGTGGGCGGTGCCGCTCTCCTTCGCGGTCATGATCACCGTCAGCCTCGCCACCTCGGCTCACGTCCCGGCCCACACCACCCGGCTTCTGGTGCGCCTCCACACCCCCGAACCGACGATCGAGCCCGCCGTCTCACCCGCCCTGCAGCGCTGACCCCCGACAGGCGAGACCAGCCACTCGACGTACGAAATCGACCGCTCGTCGCGCGACCGTGCCGCTGACCGAGGGAGTGCGTGTCACCCCGCGACGAGCAGGGCGAGCGACCCCTAATGTGACTGCGATCACACGTCGTCCGTCCGTCACCCCCACGATGGACGGCCTCGTCAACGAAAGGGTTAACCGTGAGCGCTGAAGCACACGACCAAGCCCACCGACACGACCCGGTCTACGACAGCCTGCACGCCACGGCGGAGTTTCGCGCTCTGCGGTCGGCGTACCGGAAGTTCGTATTCCCGGCCACGGTGGCATTCCTGGCTTGGTATCTCCTCTACGTCTTCTGCTCCAACTGGGCCGACGGCTTCATGGACACCAAGCTGGTCGGCAACATCAACGTCGCGCTGGTCTTCGGACTCCTCCAGTTCGTGACCACGTTCGGTATCGCGTACCTCTACGCCAACTACTCCAACAAGCACCTCGACCCCCTGGCGAGGAAGCTCGACGCGGAGTACGAGATCGAGAAGAGGCAGGTCTGACATGGACGGCAGCCAGATCCTCACCACGGTCCTCTTCCTCGCGGTCGTCGCGATCACGATCGGCATCACCTTCTGGGCGAGCCGGCAGACGAAGACCGCGGCCGACTACTACGCCGGTGGCCGCGGCTTCTCCGGTTTCCAGAACGGTCTCGCCATCGGCGGCGACTACATGTCGGCGGCGTCGTTCCTCGGTATCTCCGGCGCCATCGCCCTGTCCGGCTACGACGGGTTCCTCTACTCGATCGGCTTCCTCGTCGCCTGGCTGGTGGCGCTGCTGCTGGTCGCGGAGGTGCTGCGTAACTCCGGTCGCTACACGATGGCCGACCAGCTGGCGTACCGGATGAAGCAGCGCCCGGTCCGCATGGCCGCGGCGACCTCCACGGTCGTCGTCTCGATCTTCTACCTGCTGGCCCAGATGGTCGGTGCGGGCGCCCTGGTGGCCCTGCTGCTCGGCGTCGAGGACCAGGCGGTCAAGAACGTCGTGATCCTGTTCGTCGGTGCCCTGATGATCTTCTACGTCACCGTCGGCGGGATGAAGGGAACGACCTGGGTCCAGATCGTCAAGGCCGTCCTGCTGATGACCGGATCGGCGCTGATCGTCATCCTGGTGCTCGCCCAGTTCGGCTTCAACCTCTCCGAGCTGCTCGGCTCCGCCGCCGACGCCTCGGGCAAGGGCGACGCGTTCCTGCAGCCCGGTCTGAAGTACGGCCTGAGCTTCACCAGCGAGATCGACTTCGTCTCGCTCGGTCTCGCCCTGGTGCTCGGCACCGCCGGCCTGCCGCACATCCTGATCCGGTTCTACACCGTCCCGACCTCGGCGGATGCCCGCAAGTCGGTGCTGTGGGCGATCGGCCTGATCGGCGTCTTCTACCTGTTCACCCTGGTCCTGGGCTTCGGGGCGGCCGCGCTGGTCGACCCGGCGACCATGGACAAGGCGGGCAACCTGGCGGCGCCACTGCTCGCCCAAGAGGTCGGCGGCGGCGAGGGCTCCGTCGGCGGTGCCGTGCTGCTGGCACTCATCTCCGCGGTCGCCTTCGCCACGATCCTCGCCGTGGTCGCGGGTCTGACGCTGACCTCGTCGGTCTCCGTCGCCCACGACATCTACAACTCGGTGATCAAGCGCGGCAAGGCCTCGGAGAAGGACGAGATGAAGGTCTCGCGCTGGGCCGCGGCCGGCATCGGCCTGGTCGCGATCCTGCTGGCCATCCCGGCACAGTCGCTGAACATCGCGTTCCTCGTGGCGCTGGCCTTCGCGGTCGCCGCCTCGGCGAACCTGCCCGCGATCATCTACAACATGTTCTGGGCGCGGTTCAACACCCGCGGCGCGGTCTGGTCGATCTACGGCGGCCTGATCTCCTGTGTCGGCCTGGTCTTCTTCTCGCCGGTCGTCTCCGGCAAGACGGCCGTCGACGCGGTGACCGGCGAGACGATCTCCGCCTCGCTCTTCCCGCTCGGCGTGGACTTCTCCTGGTTCCCCCTGGAGAACCCCGGCATCATCTCCATCCCGCTCGGGTTCTTCCTGGGCTGGCTGGGCACGGTGACCTCGAAGGAGCCGGAGACCGCTGAGCGGTACGTCGAGCTCGAGGTGCGCGCCCTCACCGGCGCCGGCTCGGAGAAGGCGATCACGCACTGATCCCCCTCGGCGGGCCGTCGTACACCTGATGTTGTACGACGGCCCGCCATCATTCTTTCCCCCGCACTACCCTGTGGCTTGAGCCACACATTTTTCGTACGTAGGAGTCACTGTGAGCGACGAGACCCTGTCCAACCTGCTGCACGAGAAGCGCCGGTTCGAGCCGCCTGCCGAGCTTGCCGCCGCTGCCAACGTCAAGGCCGATGCGTACGACGCCGCCGCGGCGGACCGCGACGCGTTCTGGGCGGCCGCCGCGGAGCGGCTCACCTGGTCGAAGCCGTTCGACCGCGTCCTGAACTGGGACAACCCGCCGTTCGCGAAGTGGTTCGAGGGCGGCGAGATCAATGTCGCCTACAACGCCGTCGACCGCCACGTCGAGGCCGGGCTCGGTGACCGGGTCGCGATCCACTGGGTCGGCGAGCCCACCGACGACAAGCGGACGATCACCTATGCCGAGCTCAAGGACGAGGTCTCCCGGGCCGCGAACGCCTTCGAAGCACTCGGGGTCGGCAAGGGCGACCGGGTGGCGATCTACCTGCCGATGATCCCCGAGGCCGTGTTCGCGATGCTGGCCTGTGCGCGGATCGGCGCGATCCACACCGTCATCTTCGGGGGCTTCTCCGCCGACGCTCTCGCGACCCGCGTGGTCGACTGCGGCGCGAAGCTGATCGTCACCTCGGACGGCGGCTATCGCCGGGGCGCACCCTCGGCGCTCAAGCCCGCCGTGGACGAGGCGGTCACGAAGGTCGAGGCGACCCAGCCCGGCCTCGTCGAGAACGTACTCGTGGTCAAGCGCACCGGGCAGGACGTCGACTGGAACGAGTCGGTCGACAAGTGGTGGTCGGACGTCGTGTCGTCGGCGTCGACCGAGCACACCCCGGTCTCGCACGACGCCGAGCACCCGCTCTTCGTCATGTACACGAGCGGCACCACCGGGAAGCCGAAGGGCATCCTGCACACCACCGGCGGCTACCTCACCCAGGCGGCGTTCACCCACTGGGAGGTCTTCGACCTCAAGGCCGAGACCGACGTCTACTGGTGCACCGCCGACATCGGCTGGATCACCGGCCACTCCTACATCGTCTACGGACCCCTGGCCAACGGCGCGACCCAGGTGCTCTACGAAGGCACCCCGGACTACCCGGAGAAGGGTCGCTGGTGGCAGATCATCGAGGAGTACGGCGTCACCCTCTTCTACACCGCGCCGACTGCGATCCGGACGTTCATGAAGCAGGGCCGCGCCATCCCGGACGCCCGCGACCTCTCCTCGGTCCGCCTGCTCGGGTCCGTCGGTGAGCCGATCAACCCCGAGGCCTACATCTGGTACCGCGAGGTCATCGGTGGCTCGAAGGTGCCCGTGGTGGACACCTGGTGGCAGACCGAGACCGGCGCGATCATGATCTCGCCGCTCCCCGGGGTCACGGCCGGGAAGCCGGGGTCGGCGATGAAGGCCCTGCCGGGCGTGGGTGCCGACGTGGTCGACGACAACGGCGTCTCCGTCCCGAACGGTGCCGGGGGCTACCTCGTGCTGACCCAGCCGTGGCCGTCGATGCTGCGTACGATCTGGGGGGACGACCAGCGCTACATCGACACCTACTGGTCGAGGTTCAAGGACCAGGGCTTCTACTTCGCCGGCGACGGCGCGAAGAAGGACGAGGACGGCGACGTCTGGGTCCTGGGCCGCGTCGACGACGTGATGAACGTGTCCGGGCACCGGCTCTCCACGACCGAGATCGAGTCGGCCCTGGTCTCCCACTCCTACGTCGCTGAGGCGGCGGTCGTGGGCGCGACCGACCCCGACACGGGACAGGCCGTCGTGGCGTACGTCATCCTGCGCGACGGGTCGCCCGAGGACTGCCACAAGGAGCTCTCCGACCACGTCCGCAAGGAGATCGGCCCGATCGCCAAGCCGCGGCAGATCATGATTGTGCCCGAGCTGCCCAAGACCCGCTCGGGGAAGATCATGCGGCGACTGCTCCGCGACCTCGCCGAGGGTCGCGGCGTCGGCGACACGACGACGCTTGCCGACCAGACGATCATGGATCTGATCGCAGCCGGCAAGACGACCGCGACAGACGACTGATCACGGTTGACTCGCACAGCGGCCCGGTCACCCCTCGCGGGGCGACCGGGCCGCTGCGTACGTGCTAGTGCTTCTTGTACTTCACCCGGCGGATGAAGTAGCTGTCGGTCCAGATCGGGTCCTTCGTGACAGCCTTCCCGGATCCGGGCGCGTGCCAGACCCAGCGGCGGCCGTCGCGCTTCCCGGCGTAGATGCCGACGTGGTAGACGCCGCCGCTGCCGTAGAAGAAGACGAGGTCGCCCTTGCGCGGCTTCTTGACCTTGAAGGTGTGGCCGACCTGGGCTGACGAGCTGTGCGGCAGCTTGTGGCCGAGCTTCTTGTAGACCCACTGGGTCAGGCCCGAGCAGTCGTAGGCGTGGGGGCCGTTGGCGCCGTAGGAGTAGGGATCGCCGGCCTGGCTCTTGGCGCGACGCAGCGCCCGCAACCCGCGCGACTTCTTGTGCTTCTTCTTGGTGGTGGGGGTGCTCGTCCGGGCACCGTTGTCGGCGCCGGCCTGGGCACTTGCGCCCGGCGGGGAAGCTGCCGTGGCGGACTGGTTGGGAGCGGCGACGAGCGCGAGACCGACCACAAGGGCGGTCGCGAGGCCGACGGTCATCGTTCTGTAGACGCGCGAAAGCGCACGGACACACGATCCGGTCATTCGGGGTTCCCCTGTTGCAGCGACGCCTGCGAAGGTTTACCTGTCGGATTCGGGCTGCTGTTGCCCGGGCGCTGGTGGTGTTCCGTCTACGCCTTCACCCCGAGCCGGTCTGCCTTGTCTCTGGCTCCCGGCGTACTGCTCGGCTCCCCCGTGCCCGCCACCGTGGTCGGATCGACTCTCCTCCGGTTGTGACGGGCCTCGGCGCGACCGGAGCGGCCCCACCATTCGGTGAGGGCTCCTCCACTATGCAACGAAACCCGGTGCCGGGCGGGGCATTTGTGCAGCAACTCACTCTCTGTTTCATGGTTTTGTTTGTGTTTGCTTTAGTTTTCATTTGTGCTTCGGCCGGATGTGACCCCAAGTTGATCACCCTCCTGCCGCCGACAACGGCGCTTGCTAGGGTCGTCGTCAGGTGTGCCGGGAAGTCTGGTCGGCGTGAATTCGTCGACCCCTGAGCCCCTGGAGGCACACCCGTGACCGACACCCGCAACCGCCTGTTCACCCGCGGATCCTGGCTGGAGACCTCGCGCACGGCCGAGATCCTGCGAGCCGAGACGACGGGCGGCGTACTCCTCATCATCGCCGCGTTCATCGCGGTGGTCCTGGCCAACAGCCCCTGGCAGGAGGCGTACGAGGCGGTCCGCGACTTCCGGATCGGCCCGGCGGCCCTCCATCTCGATCTGACCATCGGGGCCTGGGCGGCCGACGGCCTGCTGGCGATCTTCTTCTTCGTCGCCGGTCTGGAGCTCAAGCGCGAGTTCGTCTCCGGCGACCTACGCGACCCGCGGCGGGCCGCGCTGCCGATCGCCGCCGCGGTCGGCGGCATGGTCATGCCGGCGCTGGTCTACGTGGCCGTCAACCTGATCGGAGACGGCTCGCTGGCCGGCTGGGCGACGCCGGTGGCCACCGACATCGCCTTCGCGGTCGCGATCTTGGCGGTCATCTCGACGCATCTGCCTGCGGGGCTGCGTACGTTCCTGCTGACCCTCGCCGTCGTCGACGACCTGCTCGGCATCATCGTCATCGCGGTCTTCTTCACCTCCGAGCTGCACATCGGCTTCCTCCTGCTCGCGCTCATCCCGATCGGACTCTTCGCGGTGCTCGTGCAGCGCCGCGTACGCAACCCCTGGCTGCTCCTCCCGCTCGCCCTGATCGCCTGGGCCCTCGTCCACTCCAGCGGTGTCCACGCCACCGTCGCCGGCGTGCTGCTCGGGTTCACCGTGCCCGTGATCGCTCGCGACCCGGAGGCCAAGCGCGGGCTCGCCGAGCACTTCGAGCACCTGGTCCGGCCGATCTCGGCAGGCGTCGCGGTGCCGATCTTCGCCTTCTTCGCCGCCGGCGTGTCGCTGGGCGGCTGGGCGGGCATCACCGGAGCCCTGCACGACCCGATCACGCTCGGCATCATCCTCGGCCTGGTCGTCGGCAAGACCATCGGGATCTCCGGGTCGACCTGGCTGCTGGCCCGGTTCACCCGTGCCTCCCTCGACGACGACCTCGCCTGGACCGACGTGATCGGGATGGCGATGCTGGCCGGGATCGGGTTCACGGTGTCCCTGCTGATCGGCGAGCTCGCCTTCAGCTCCGATCCGTCGGCTCACGACCACATGAAGGTGGGCGTTCTGTTCGGGTCCGTGCTGGCTGCTCTGCTGGCCACGGTGGTGCTGCGGGCCCGCAACCGCGTCTACCGCCGCATCGAGGAACTCGAGACGATCGACGCCAACAACGACGGCGTGCCGGACGTGTTCGAGGATGATCGGGGTCTGGACCGGTAAGGTCGTGGGCGCTCCCCCAACACACGTTCAGCGAAGGGTTCCCATGGCAGTCGACATCGTGAAGTCCCCGGGCGACGAGGACCCGACGATCGGCAAGCTCGTCGTCGACGCCACCCGCGACATCTCCGAGCTCGTCAACAAGGAGATCACGCTCGCCAAGCAGGAGCTCAAGGTCTCGGTGACCAATGCCGGCGTCGGCGTCGGTCTCTTCGCCGCCACCGCGTTCCTGCTGGTCCTGGCCGTGATCATGCTGTCGGTCTCGGCGGCCTACTTCATCCACTTGACCGGCCTAGGCCTGCACTGGTCCTTCCTCATCGTCTTCGGCTTCTACGTCCTCCTCGCCGCCCTGCTCGCCTTCATCGGCGTACGCAAGGTGAAGAAGGTCAAGGCTCCCGAGAAGGCCATCGCCCAGGGCAAGGAGATCCCCCGGGCTCTCAAGGGCCAGTACTGACCCTCCCCGCCGAATCGGTAGCTGTGGCGAACGAGTAGGTGGTTCTGGCGAACGAGTTCGGGCCACTTACCGTCCACAGGCGTCCTTCGAGCTGACGTTATCCACAGCCGACGGAAACGGCAGTGAAATTCGTACGCCACAAGCGGACAGTGGCCCGCATGAACCTGTCAGTTGTCGGCGCTACCTCGGCTCTGCCAGCGCGCCCGTTTACAGCCAGTGAGCTCAGCGAGCTCTCCATCAAGCGATACGACCTCCGCGTTGCCGTCGAGCGCGGTGAGATTCTCAGGCCCTTCCGCGGTGTCTTCATTCCTTCCGACGTGGAGGACACCGCGGAGACAAGAGCTGCAGCGGTTTCCCGCGTCGTATCTCCTCACCATGTCGTCTCCGACCGCACAGCGGCATGGATCCATGGGATCAACACCTACTCGCTCAGCGAACAGAGCCAGATTCCAGCCGTCGAAACCTGCGCCCGGCGTGGCTACGCGCCGACGCGACTGGAAGGGGTCGACGGGCGCTCACGTGACCTCCTCGACCGGGACATCATGACGATCAACGGCGTCAAGATCACGACCCCCTTGCGAACCGCACTCGACCTCGGTTGCAACCTGAAGCGCCGCGAGGCCATGGCCGCCATCAACGAATTCGCCAAGGAGCACGGCATCACCCGGGCTGCTCTCAACCAGGAGCTTCCCCGTTTCAAAGGCCGCCGTGGAGTCGTCCAGCTCCGGGGTCTCGTTCCGCTTCTCAATCGCCACGTCGAATCCCAGCGAGAGTCCTGGACGTTGCTGGCCATCAGCGACGCCGGTCTACCACTCCCGGAGACACAGGTCTGGGTCGATGTGGAAGGCATCCCGACCTATCGCCTCGACTTCGCCTACCGCCTCGCCAAGGTTGCCGTCGAGTACGACGGCGAAGACCATGACGACCCGGACCAGCAGATCTACGACGAGGAGCGACGGGGCTGGCTGGTCGACCATGGCTGGATCGTGATCGTCGTGCGACGAGGAGACTTCACCGGCGATCGCCTCGACGCCTGGCTCCGCGAGATCAAGGACGCGCTCACACCCACGTACTCTTCACGCCGCTTCTGACCACCGACACACGGACCCAAGCAGCCGAATCCGCAGTTATGGCGCGTCGAATCTGTAGTTGTGGGCGACGAAACTCGAGTTTCGTCGCCC